>CAYUIN010000197.1:0-5459 GCA_964444695.1 uncultured Desulfocurvus sp. | reverse complement strand
TGGTCAGCACGCCCGCCAGCACCAGGGCCAGGAAGGCGCTGGTCAGCAGCACCTCGCGCGAGAGCCAGGCCGTGGCCAGGTGCGCCAAGGCCATGGGCGCGGACAGCGGATGCCCGAGGTGCGCCAGCGAGGCGCCGAGGCCCACGGCCAAAAGCGCCCCGGCCACGATCCAGTCCTTGCGCGGGCCGGTCGCGGCCCCGTCCGCCAGGCGCGCGCGCACCAGGCTCATGGCCACCAGCCCGAAGGAGGCCTGGGCCAGGACCGTGAACACGACGAGAGGCAGTTCCATGTTGGCGATCATCGGTCGTTCCTCCTCACCACCTGGGGCTGTTTGGGCAGCTTGAAGCGCACCGAGGGATTGAGCTTGGGGAAGCGCGGGAACCCGGCGGGGTACTGCACGGCGTCCGGCTCGTCGAACTCGGCCAGGTCCACCAGGCGCAGGGCGTCCACCGGGCAGGCCTGCACGCAGGCCGGGTTCAGGCCCGCGTCCAGCCGCTGCCAGCACAGGCTGCACTTCTCGGCCCGCTTCTCCACGGGGTTGTACTTGGGCGCGCCGTACGGGCAGGAGCGGATGCAGTTGCCGCAGCCGATGCACTTCTCCTGGTGATGGACCACCACCCCGTCCTCGGGCCGCTTGGTGTAGGCCTCCACGGGGCAGACCTCCAGGCAGGCCGGGTGCTCGCAGTGGTTGCAGGCCAGGGAGAAGAAGGCCCGCTCGGCATGGGGATAGATTGCCTCCGCCAGGGGATGCACCTGGCGCCAGACCACGCCTTTTTCCTGATGATACTGGTTCTTGCACGCCATGGCGCAGGTGAAGCAGCCGATGCAGCGCTCCACGTCCACAAAGAATGCGTATTGCTTGCTCATCGCCGTTCCTCCTAGGCCCTGGCCACGTCGGCGAACTGGTCGTGGATCGCCACGCCGGGGGAGCCGGTCTTGTATGCGCCCATGTCGGCGGACTCGTCGTCCACCAGGGCCTGACAGTTGAAGTCCTTGGCCCGGAACCAGGCCTCGTACATCAGCACGCAGTCCGCCGGGACGTTGTTCGTCAGCTTGGCGGGCAGCACGACCTCGCCGGTCTTGTTGAACACGCGCACCGCGTCCCCGGCGCCGATGCCGCGCGCGGCGGCCGTGGCCGGGTGCAGGTAGACGTAGGGCTCGGGGTTGAAGTCCTCCATCCAGTCCAGGTTGGCGAACTGGGAGTGGATGGCGAACTTGGTGTGCGGGGTCAGCAGGCGCAGCTTGTCGTAGGCCGCGCGCGGGGCCTTGAACTCCGGCAGGGCCTTGTGGCCGTGCTCGGCGCACAGCGCGGACTTGAACTCGTACTTGCCCGAGGGCGTGGCGAACTTCAGGTCGTGCCAGGAGGCCGGGTGCATCCGGGCCTTCTTCGGCCCGCCGCGCAGCTCGGTCCAGTCCTTGATGCCGAAGAGGTCGTACACGCCGGAGTTGAACTCCTTTTCCATCCACTGTTTCGTATCGATCTCGGTGGGATAGGTGCACGACCCGGGGCGGCGCGCGTTCATCGCCCTGGACAGGGCCGCCGCGATCTCGATGTTCGACTTGGCCTCGTACATCGGCGCGATGGCCTGCTCGTTGATGGACAGCCAGTAGTGCCAGTACGAGGCGTTGATGGTCCACTCCTCGAACAGCGTGGTCACGGGCAGCACGATGTCCGACTGCTCCACGGTCTGGTTGAAGAACTGGTCCACGGTGACGACCATCTCCATCTTGGCGAAGGCCCGAAGCAGCTTGTTGCGGTCGAAGTCCTGGGCGAGGGGGTTCTTGCACGAGACCCACAGCACGCGCACCGGCGGATCCTGCGCGTTCAGCAGCTCCTCGGCGGTCTTGTTGATGTTCAGGGCGCGGTCCGCGTATTCGACCTTGGCCGCGTCGCCCGCGAAGTGGAAGTCGCCCTTGAGCTCGCCGCCGCCCACGAAGCCCTTGGCGCCTTCGGGCCGGGGCATGATCAGGGCGTGGTAGTTGAAGCCCCAGGTCTGCAGGTGCCCGTAGCGCGCGCCGCCGCCGGTCTTGCCGACGTTGCCGGTCATGGCCACCAGGGCGTCGATGCTGCGCACCGTGGCCCCGCCGTTGACGTGGCGTTGCAGGCCGTAGCCGATCCAGATGGTCGCGGGCTTGGCCTGGGCGAACTCCTCGGCCACCTCGGCGATCTGCTGCGCGGGGATGCCGGACTGCTCGGCGGCCCACTCCACGGTGACCTCGCGGCGCAGGTAGTCCGCGAACTCGTCGAAGCCCACGGAGTTGGCCCGCACCCAGTCCTGGTCCACCAGGCCCTTGTCCAGGATGTGGCGGCACATGCCCAGGGCCAGGGCGCCGTCGGAGGCCGTGGCCACCTGCCAGAACACGTCGGCCTTGGCCGCCGTCTGGGTCATGATCGGGTCGACGACCACGATCTTGGCCCCGCGCCTGCGCGCCTCGTAGAGGAACTTCATGCTGTGCACCGAGCACCAGGCCGGGTTCGCGCCCCAGACGATGACGTAGCGGGAATTCGCCATGTCCTCGGGATCGTTGCACCACATGTTGCCCATGTCGTAGTTCTGGGCGTCGATGCCTGCGGGCCAGCAGGGCGTGCCCATCATCCGCGTGGTGTATCCCAGGGAGGTGAACATGCCCTCCACGCCGTAGTTGGTGATGCCGAAGTTGCCGGAATACTTGGTCAGCGCCAGGCCGAGCATGGAGCCGTCCTTGTCGTTGATCTCAACGAGCTTGTCGGCGATCAGGCCCATGGCCTCGTCCCAGGACACGCGCTGCCAGTTGCCGCTGCCGCGCCCTTTCTGGACCATGGGATACTTGATGCGGTCGGGGTGGTACGGGCGGCGGGTGTAGGAATAGCCCTTCACGCAGAGCCCGCCGTCGGTGAAGCTGGACTCCGGCGCGCCCTCGATGAATTGCAGGACCCCGTCCTTGACGTAGCTCTTGATGGAGCAGGTGTCGTAGCAGTTGCGCGGGCAGGCGTTGCGGAACACGTCGTAGCCGCCTTCGTAGACGATGCGCGCGGCCTCGGCCGAGGTCGGCGCCAACAGCCCGCAGGGCACCGCCGCCGCCACGCCGGACGCCAGCAGCCCTTGCAGGAAGCTCCTGCGCGAGAGCCCGGTCCCGGCCCGGGCGGACCGTTTGGATGCGTTGTGGCTCATGCCGTTCTCCTGTGATTGCGGTTCATTGGATCAGGGCGTCCTGGGCGGCCCTGGTTTCTGCGCTCAGCCAGTCTTCCAGGCGGCGCGCGGCGAAGGCCAGGGCCGGGGCGTCCCCGGCGGCCTCGCGCACGGCGCCCGCGAATCGCGGCACCCAGGCGCCCATGTGTTCGGTCAGGAAAAAGGCCCGCAGCGAGGCCAGGCCCACGTCCCAACCCCGCCTCAGCCCGGCGGCCATGGCCAGGGCCGCGTCCAGTTCCAGGCTCAGGTGGTCGTCGGGCACGGAGTTCTTCCACGGCGAAACCAGCCCGGCGGCCTGGTACACCTGGCGCGCCAAAAGCGTCGCCTCGCCCATCAGCGTGGGCTCCGGGTCCAGGTACACCGAGGCGTACGGCGGCGCCGCCAGCGGACCGGGCCCCACGAAGAGCCTGTTGAAGGCGAATTCCTCCCCGGCCCAGTCGCCCACCTCGGGCGCCCGCTCCGGCGAGGCGGCGGCCAGGCGCCCATAGGCCGCGCGCAGCTCCTCGCGGTCCGCCGCGAAGAAGAAGTCGCGCAGCGCCAGGGCCGCCGCCGCATCGTCACGTCTTTTTTCCATACTGCCTCCCTAGGAAATTCACGGTTGCGGGATTTCCCATAGTTATGACGAATAGGGGACTTCACAGCACGTCACAAGGAGAGAGAGTGGTGATAAAATGGGTAGGAAAGGATACCCAATCAGACGAATCGTTCAGGAGGCGGCTGGCGAGGAACCGAGTGAGGCGCAGGAGAAACGGCGGCCGAAAACGACCGAGAACAGGCCTGTGACGGGCCTTTTGGCCCAACCAAGCCGGGCGGCGGCGACGGGCTCAGGACGCGGCGGAGGTGTCGGCCTGTTGCAGGAAGGAGTAGAGGTTCACGCCCCGGCCCTGGAGGCCGAGCTTGCGGCGGATGCTCTTGCGGTGGGTCTGGATGGTGCCCAGGGAGAGGTGCATGGCGTCGGCGATGTCCTTGGAGGAGCTGCCCGCCTGCAGGAAGCGGCAGATCTTCATCTCCGTGGGCGTGAGGCTCAGCAGGCGGGCGTCCGCGCCGTCGCCGCCGCCCGTGGCCAGGCGTTGCAGCTGGTCCTGGAGGATGTCCAGGTAGCCCCGGCGGACGTCGGCCTCGCCGGGGGCGTCCGGGGCGCCCGGGCGATCCAGGCCGCGCACCGTGCCCAGGGCGGGCAGCAGCACGGTCTGCACCGTGTGGGCCACGCTGCGCCCGAAGTCCTCCCGCTCGCGCTCGATGGAGCCCAGCACGTGGCGCAGGGTGATGTTCATCTCCTCGAGCTGGGCCTTCTCGCGGGACAGGGCCTCGGTGCGCTCGTGGACCACGCGTTCCAGGGCCGCGCGCTGGTTGACGCGCGCCGTGACGTCCGTGAGCACCACCAGGGTCTGGGTGGAGGCCAGGCTGACGGCGGACAGCGGGACGATGGTCATGTCCAGGAAGCGGCTCTCGCCCAGGGAGATTTCGTGGGACTTGTCCGCCGGGTAGTAGCGGGCCAGCTCGACCATGGAGCGGCCCTCGAGGCCCAGCACCTCCCACAGGGCGCGGCCCACGGGCGCGGCGCCGAGCATGGCCGCCGCGCTGTCGTTGGCCTCCTCCACCACGCCCTGGGGCCCGACCATCAACACCGCGTCGGAAATGGCGGCCAGGATGTTCTCGTAGCGGTTCTTGCCCAGGGTCAGCTCGCGGTTGGTGGCGTCCAGGAGGCGGCGGGTCTCGTGGCCGGAGAGCGCCGCCCAGTCGTCCACCACCAGGGTGGCGCAGGCGTCGGCGTAGGGCCGCAGCAGGCCCAGGGCCGCCGCGCGCTCGGCGGGCGGGGCGTCCATCCCGTCGATGATCTCCTCGATGGCGTGGATCAGCGTGCGCAGGCAGCCGTAGAACATCCCGGCGGTGATGCCGCGCCCGTGGTGGCGGCAGGCGGTCTCCAGCACGGGCCGCGCCCAGTCCGCCGGGCCCTGGACCAGGGCGGCGAAATCCGGCGCGGGACGGCCCTGGGCCAGGCGCTCCAGGAGCGGGTCCAGGAACCAGCGGAAGGACAGGATGCAGTCCTCGCGCTTGGCGGTGGTGTGTTCCAGGTAGCCCGCGCGGCCCATGTTCCGGGTCCACAGGGCGAGGAACCGCTCCAGGTGGTCGGGCAGCGCCAGGATCAGCGCGGCCCCGGGTTCTCGTGCGGCCATGAACGCTCCTTGGGGGCAAGCCTATCCGAAAATGGCGCGCGGCGGAAGCGCCCGTGCGGGCGCCCCGCCGCCGCTCCCCGGCCCGGACGCGACAAAGCCTCTCCCCGCCGAG
>CAYUIN010000196.1:0-5475 GCA_964444695.1 uncultured Desulfocurvus sp. | reverse complement strand
GCCTCTGGCCGCCGGGCCGGGGCGTCCGCCCGTCCGAGGTGCACGGGGCGGGCGGACGCCGTCGGCGGCGGCCGGTGAGAGGGTCCTACTTGGTCTCTTCCAGGATCTTCAGGAAGTAGGCCAGGTTCTCGGCGCCCACGGAGGCCTTCATGCGCTCGTAGGCCGGGCCCATCTTGGCCTTGAACAGGGCCACGTCGGGCCAGGTCACTTCCATGCCCAGCTCCTGGAGCTTCTTGATCTGGTCGGCCTCGGCGTCGCGCAGGGTCTTGCGCATGAAGTCGCCGGCCTTCTTGCTCTCTTCGCGGACGATGGTCTTCTGCTCATCGGTCAGCTTGTCCCAGGTCTTCTTGCTCATCACGTGGACCATGGAGTTGTACGTGTGGCCGGTCATGGCCAGGTACTTCTGGGTCTCGTAGATCTTGAAGGAGTAGATGACGCTGACCGGGTTCTCCTGGCCGTCCACCACGCCCTGCTTGAGGGCCATGGGCAGCTCGGAGAACTGGATGGTCTGCACGGTGGCGCCCAGGGCCTCCATGGCCGACTGGTTGGAGAGCTCGGGCGGGGTGCGGATCTTCAGCCCCTTGACGTCATCGGGGGTGTTGATGGGGCGCACGCTGTTGGTCAGGTTGCGGAAGCCCCACTCCCAGTTGGCCAGGAAGATGAGCCCGGCGGCCTCCAGCTCGGGCTGGGCCCACTGGATGAACGGGCCGTCCAGGACCTTGTAGGCCTGGTCGTAGCCGGAATAGGCGAAGGGCAGCATCACGCAGCCGAACTTCTTGGAATACTTCGCGATCTGACCCTGCGTCGGCAGGCTCATGTCGATCACGCCCAGGACGTTCTGCTCCAGGACCTCGGGCGGGTTGCCCAGCTCGTTGTTGGGATACAGCTCGACGCTGATCTCGCCGTTGGTGCGCTTGGCCACGCCGTCGGCGAACATCTGCGCGGCCTTGTTGCCCGCGTGCTCGGCGTTGGCGTAGTGCCCCAGTTTCATGACGATCTTGGCCTCGGCGACCGTGCACATTCCGATCACGGTCACAAGGACGAGGACCGACAACAGAATCTTCCTCATGACTATCCTCCCGAACCCTGTTGACGTTGCGGGTCCGCCCCCTCCGGAAGGCTCCGGGGCGGCGGCCCGGACCGGACGCGTGCCCGATGCGTCCGTACACGATGTTTCAACATATAGAACTCAGTTCTCAGGTTGCGGCAGAACTCCCCCCGCGAACCTCTCCCCCGTCAGGACGCTGCCGCCGGGCAGGCTCGGGAAACATTTTTTATTTCACCTCACTATACCACGATATGCGTTTCCCGTGCACGGACTGCGGTCCTGATACTCCACCCGATACGTGAGGCCCATTGTGTTGTCAAATATCAAGATAGAGTTTCATTATATGAAACGAAGCGCGGCAAGGCCCGTCCTGATTGCGCCGCGAAAGCGGCGCGTGAGGTCGGCGCGGCGCGGGAAGCGACCGCCGTGAAAAAAAATTGCGCACGCAGGCCCGAAGGCCGAAAAAGGGAGAAGGGACGGCAGGCGGCGCAGGCCCTATGCGATGCCGGGTCCGGGCCGGACGGGCCCGGACGGACGAGGGAGCGGCGCGCAGCGGCGAAAAAAAAGCCCCGCCGGATGCGGGGCTTTGGGAACACGATGGGCAGCAAGGCCGCTCAGGACAGGACCGTCACGTAGCGGTACATGACCCAGAAATGGGCCCCGCTGCCGCACATCACCAGCAGGTGGAAGATCTCGTGGAAGCCGAAGCGCCCGGGCCAGGGGTCCGGGCGGCGCAGGCCGTAGATGACCCCGCCCACGGTGTAGAACAGCCCGCCCGCCAGCAGCCAGAGCAGCGCCCCGACGGGCAGCGCCTGGACCAGCGGATACACGCCCACCACCACCAGCCAGCCCATGACCACATACGTGCCCGTGGACAGCCAGCGCGGCGCGCGCATCCAGAACAGCTTGAGCACCAGCCCGGTCACCGCCAGGCCCCAGACCACGCCGAACAGGCTCCAGCCCCAGGCCCCGCGCAGCGGGATCAGGCAGATGGGCGTGTAGGTCCCGGCGATCATGAAGAAGATCATGATGTGGTCCCACTGGCGCAGGCGGGCGGTGCGCTTCTCGCCGTAGGGGATCAGGTGGTAGCAGGTGCTGGCCACGTACAGGCCCACGGCCGTGGCCCCGAACACGGAAAAGGCCACGATGTGCCAGGGCCGCGCGGGCGCGCAGGACTCCACCAGCAACAGCACCAGCCCGGCCACGGCCAGGACGGCGCCCGCCAGGTGCGTCAGCCCGCTCACGGGGTCGCGCAGGGAGCGCAGCAGGCGGGACAGGGGGGAACGGGACGCGGCAACACGGGACATGACGGCCTCCGGCGCCGCCCGGCCGCCCCAGGGACGGGGCGCGGGGCTGGCGATTGGCCGCCACCCTACCCCGACTTTTCAATGCGGTCCATTGCGCCCGCAGCGATCACCGCCCGCTCCGCAGGCGGCCCGGCGCCCCCCGCCCTACTCCGGGCGGGAGAGCTTGAAGCGCAGGCGCAGGACGCCGTCCTCCCAGTCGTGGGTGGTCAGGCGCAGGGCGCCCACCTCGGCGGTGCTCGCGACGTGCTCGCCGATGCACGGGCAGGCGTCGTAGTCGCCCACCAGCACGATGCGCAGCGGGTCCCCGGCGGTCTCCGGCAGGCGCGAGAGGTCGAAGCGCCGCGCGGCCTCGTCGCGCGGCAGCAGGGTCTCGCTCACGGCCAGGCCCCGGCCCAGCGCGGCGTTGACCTCGTCCTGCACGGCCCGGGCCTCGGCGTCGGTCAGCGGGCGGGGGAAGCGGTAGTCGCACTTGGACTTCTTGGCGTTGATGTGCGTCCCGAAGGCCCGGGCGCAGCCCAGCAGGCGGCCCATGGCCTGGTTCAGGACGTGTTCGGCGGTATGCATGCGGGCCAGATCGGCGGCGCTGCTCATGAAGGCTCCCTGCCTGCGCCCCTCGGCCGGGGCGCGCGGCGGTTCAGGCGTCGTCGAATTCGATGCACAGCACGTGGTAGTTCTGCAGGTCCGAGAAGAACCGCAGGGCGATGATCGTCGTCTGCCGGGGCAAAAACGGCGAGCCCAGGGGCTGGTTCACGAAGCGGTCGTAGCCCATCTGTAGGTACAGGTGGTAGTCCGTCATGGAGTGGTCCCGGCCCTTGGAGCGGATGGCGTCGCGGTGGCGCGGCAGGTTCAGCTCGCGGCTCTTGGGCGGCCTGTCCGTGATCTGCACGCCCCGGGCGTCGAGGATGAACATCGACACGATGTCCTCCTCCGAGGCCATGGCGGTCTTCATGTGGTTCTCGAAATCCCCGGGCAGCACGGTGGCGAAGCGGCTGACGATGCGCTGCATGGCCTTGTGCCTGCGGTCGAAGCGGTCGCGCTTGTGGACGATGTCCTTCTTGCGCAGCTCCGTGTAGCGGGCGTGGACGTGCTCCACGGTCTTCAGGAACCCGACGACCCCGTCGTCCTCCTCGCGGGGCTCACCCTTGGAGCGGCCGCTGGTGTAGTAGTACCCCTGGTGCAGAAACAGCCCGGACTCCAACAGGCGCAGGGCGTCCTCCTCGTTCTCCACGCCGATGGCGATGGGCCTGCACCCGGCCACCTGGCAGGCGCGCACGATGAGATCCAGGCCCAGGCCCTCGTCCTGCCCGCCGGGCACCACGCTCCACACGGAGCGGTCCAGCTTGATGTAGTGCGGCCTGGACTTGAAGAGCACGTCCAGCACAGGCAGCTCGCGCCCCACGCGGTCCACGGAGAGCTGGTAGCCCTCGTCGCGACACATGTTGAAGAATGCCGGAATGTTGTTGTCCCAGACATGCTTGCCGGAAACCTCCACGACGACGTTCCCGGGCGGCACGGCGTTTTCGCGGGTCATGGAGGACAAAAAATGCGTGGGGCTGGTCACGTGGTCCAGGACGCGGGCGTCCAGGTTCAGGAACAGGCACAGGTTGCGGCGGTTGTCCAGGAACTTGCGGAACCGGGACAGGGAGTGGGAGCAGCAGGCGCCGTCCAGGCTGGAGCGCGTCTCCGGGGCCAGGTCGCCGTCGAACAGCGCCGCCGGGCCGAGGACCACGTCGTCCTCCAGGCGGCCACGGGAAAAGGCCTCGAAGCCGACGACGTTCTTCCTCTCGATGCTGACCACGGGCTGGAACAGGGTGGCGATGCGCCGCGACTCGATGAGCCGCTGGATGTCTTCGCTGCTGCAGGTTCTGCTCGGTTCGTGTTCCATGCCGCGCTCCGGAAGGTTCCTGGGGGGAAGGAATGGGCGGGGGGACGAGGACTCGTGCCGACGTCTTCGCCCTGTGTGTACCCCCTCGCCCGGGGCAAGTCACCCGGAAAAATCCCTGCAACGCTGTAGGGGGAAACACCGCGCGACGCCTCCGGCCGGGGCCTGGGGCGTTGACAGCCGCCCGCAACTGCCCCTACCCTGCCCAGGGTCCGAGGCCCCATCCCACTCCCAGGAGGCACCCCGTGAACGACGCGCCCAAGAAAACCGTCCTGACCATCGGCAGCGGCCACGCCAGGCCCGTGCGGCCCCACGCCCTGTTCAGCGGCCCGGACTGGGAGGCCCTGCACCTGGACCTCACGCCGGACTCCCGCCCGGACCTCATCTCCCCGCTGACGGACATGGGCATCGTCGGCGCGGGCGAGGTGGACGCGGTGTATTCCCAGCACAACCTGGAACACCTGTACCCCCACGAGGTGCCCCGGGCCCTGGCGGAATTCCGCCGCGTGCTGAAGGACACGGGCCTGGCCGTCATCTCCCTGCCGGACGTGGAGGCCGCGGCCCGGGCCATCGCCGAGGGCGGCGCCCTGAGGACGCTGTACGACTCGCCCATGGGCCCCGTGACGCCCATGGACCTGCTCTACGGCCACCACCGCAGCCTGGCCACGGGCGACCCCGTCGCGCTGCACAAATGCGGCTTCACCCGCGAGATACTGCACCAGGCCTTGTCGCGGGCCGGGTTCGCCCAGGTGGAGGTCCGCGCCGAGGCCCAGTCCTACAGCCTGTGGGCCGTGGCCCACGTCACGGCCCGCCCCCGGCGCGAGGGCTGAGCCCGGCCCGGGGCCGCCGCCCGCGCGCGGCTCCCCGGCGAAAGCGGCGCGCCCGGCGCGGCTTGCCGGTTCCCTTTTTTCCCGGGCTGGGGTATCCTGCCCGGACCTGAGAAGGAACCTCAAACCAAGGTGGAGGACGCCATGGCCATGGAACGTTGGGAATGCCCGTGCGGCTACGTCTACGACCCCGCCGAGGGCGACGCCGAAACCGGCGTAGCGCCCGGCACCGCCTGGGAAGACCTGCCCGAGGACTGGGTCTGCCCCAAATGCGGCGCGGAAAAGGAATTCTTCGAAAAGCTCGACTAGTTCCCATCCTGGTCCGCACCCCACGGACCGCCGCCCTTGCGACGCCCCGGCCCCGGGGCGTCTTTTTTTCTCCCGGATGCCCGTTGACGTGGTTTTGTATAC
>CAYUIN010000195.1:0-5483 GCA_964444695.1 uncultured Desulfocurvus sp. | reverse complement strand
TTCTACCACACCGGCGACAAGGCCTGGCGCGACGAGGACGGGTACTACTGGTTCCTGGGCCGCGTGGACGACCTCATCAAGAGCTCGGGCTACCGCATCGGGCCCTTCGAGGTGGAGAGCGCCCTGGTCTCCCACGCGGCGGTGGTCGAGGCCGCCGTCACCGGCGTGCCGGACGAGGTGCGCGGCCAGGTGGTCAAGGCCACGGTGGTCCTGGCGCCCGGCGTGGAGGGCGACGCGGCCCTGAAGAAGGAGCTGCAGGACCACGTCAAGCACGTCACCGCGCCGTACAAATACCCGCGCATCGTGGAGTTCGTGGCCGAGCTGCCCAAGACCATCTCCGGCAAGATCAAGCGTGCCGAAATCCGCGAGCGGGACATCAAAAAGATGAGCTGATACGCACTGTTGCGAAATAGAATGCGGCCAAGGCGGCAGGAAGCGTCCTGCCGCCTTGCATTTTTTTAAGCGTTGTAAGATACTCCCGAAAATCTCTAGAGACCAGAGGGCGGAGCGCTCATGCTCCGCTCCCGCACGTTCGGGGCGAGGCGATGCACGGAACAGCCGGGATGCTCGAAGTCCTGCGCCGCAATGAGGCCATTCGCGGCAAGTTCTTCGAGATCGAGAGCGAAATCCTGACGATCCTCAAGTTCGAGGATTTGTTTGCGCGGCTGACCTCGCTCATCCAGCAGAAATTCTGCGTCCCCCACGTCTGGATCAGCATCTTCCGCGACCGGGAGCTGTCCTGCCTGCTGGACTGCGCCCAGGAGCGCGGCGCGCTGGACGGCCGCCTGACCCTGGTGGAGCAGCAGGACCTGGAGGCGCTGCTGGCGGGCTGCGAGGGGCCGCTGCTGCGCAACGAGGGCCTGGAGGCCTTCGCCCCGCTGCTGCCCTCGCCCGCGCCCCGGGACGTGGGCTCCATGGCCGTGGCCCCGCTGACCCTGGACGGCCGCCTGGTGGGCAGCCTGAACCAGGCCGACACCGACCCCGCCCGATTCACCCCGGACATGGACGCCACCCTGCTGGCCCAGCTGGCGGTGCGCGTCTCGCTGTGCCTGTCCAACGTCACGGCCCACGAGAAGCTGGCCCGCCTGGCCCTGTGCGACCCGCTGACCGGGCTGTTCAACCGCCGGGCCATGGAGGAGCGCCTGCACGGCGAGTACCTGCGCGCCCGGCGCTACGACACGCCGCTGTCCCTGGCCTTCATCGACATGGACGACTTCAAGCAGGTCAACGACAGCCTGGGCCACGACGCGGGCGACGCCATGCTCTCCTATTTCGCGGCCAAGCTGCGCAAGATGGCCCGCAAGATCGACATCGTCGCGCGCTTCGCCGGGGACGAATTCGTGGTCATCCTGCCGAGCACCGACGCGGCCCAGGCCCGGGCCTTCCTGGACCGGGTGCTGCTGTTCTTCAGTTTCACCACCGTGCCCGGCCTGGACCGGGAGGTGCGCTTCAGCTTCGGCGTGGCCAGCACGCAGGACGAACGGGCCGTGAGCCCGGCGGCCCTGCTCAAGCTGGCCGACGAGGAGCTGTTCGCCCGCAAGGCCGAGAAGAACGCGCCCCAGCGGCGCCGGGCCGTCGGCGGGGACTCCCTGTAACCATGGCCGGGACCGGGGGCCTGTGGACGGGGCCGCGCCGCCTGGCGCGGGCCCTGGTGCGGCACCGCGCGGCCGTGGCCTGGAACCTGGCCTTCGCCGCGCTGCTCGTGGCGGGGCTGGAGCTGGGGCTGGGCTGGGCCCTGGACCATCCGGCCCCGTTCGCCCACAGCCCGGCCGCCCTCAACGCCCTGCGCATCATCCACGACGAGGAGCGCGTGCGCTCCATCCAGTACCTGCCCGCCTGCGCCGAGTACGACCCCGAGACCACCTACCGCCTGCGCCCCGGCGGCTGCCGCTTCGCCAGCACGGAATTCGACACGGCCTACGCCGTGAACTCCCAGGGCCTGCGCGACGACGAGGCCTCCCTGTCGGCCCCGGCGGTCATCGTCCTGGGAGACAGCTTCGCCATGGGCTGGGGCGTGGCGCAGGACGAGTCCTTCCCCCAGGTCCTGGAACGGACCACGGGCCTGCGCACCCTGGACGCGGGGATCGCCTCCTTCGGCACCGTGCGCGAGCTGCGGATGCTGGCGCGGCTGGACCGCTCGGCCCTGCGGGCGCTGGTGATCCAATACTGCGACAACGACCTGCGCGAGAACCGCGAGTACGCCGAGGCGGGCAACCGCCTGGGCATCATGTCCGCCGAGTCCTACGCGGCCCGCTGCGACAAGCTGGCGGCCCAGCGCTACTGGTTCGGGCGCTACGCCAACCGGCTGCGCAAGTCCGTGGCCCACATCCTGGGCGGGAAGCTGAAGGCCCTGGCGGGCCTGGCCGGGCCCGCGCCGCGGCCCACGGACGACCAGGAGGCCGCGCTGTTCCTGAACGCCCTGCGCCACGGCCCGGTGGACCTGGCCGGGCTGCCGGTCTTCGTGCTGGAGCTGACGTCCTACGCCGGGAGCGACGGCGGCTTCGCCCGGGCCCTGGCCGCGCGGGTGGCCGCCGGTGAGGCCGGGGGCCTGGACGTGCGCGTGCTGGACACCGCCGGGCTGTTCGGCCCGCAGGACACCTACCTCCTGGACGACCACCTCACGGCCGCCGGGCAGGCCAAGGTCGCGGCCCTGGTGGCCGGGGCCGTGCGGGAGCTTCCGGCCCGCTGAGCCCGTCCGGGCGCCTCTTCCCAGCCGGGCTGCAACCTGCTAGGGTTGGCCCCGTCTGCAACCCCACAACGCGCGGCGCCGGTCGCCGCAGGGCTTTGGCAATGCAAGAAGCGGTCTTCAGAGGCATCCTCATCGGCGGGGCGCTGGGCATCATCGCCACCTATCTGCTGCACATGGACCCGCCCCGGGCCTTTTTCCTGGGCGTGGTCGGCGGCGTCTTCGCGGGGTTCACCCGCTACAAGCTGCTCCAGTACAGGAAGAAGAAGTAGCCACCATGGGTCCGGGTCGCCTTTCCCGCCTCCAGGGTGCCTGGCCGCTGCTGTTCGCGGTCGGGGTGCTCGTGCTCCTGTACCTGTCCCTGTTCTCGGATTTCATGCCCCCGTACAAGCGGCTCTACGGCCAGGTGACGCTGGACAACGTCCTGCACCTGGCGGCCTTCGCCGTGCTGGGCGTGGTGGCGCCGCTGGCCTTTGCCGGGCGGCGCCGGGCGCTTCTGGCGCTGTTCTTTCTGCTGGTGCTGGGGCTGTGTCTGGAGCTGTGGCAGCTGTACATTCCCAGCCGCCGCTGCCAACTGTCCGATTTCGTGGGCAATGCCGCTGGCCTGCTGGTGGGCGGCTCGGTGGGGTTCTGGCTGCGCCGCCGCCTGGAACGCGCGGGCGCCCTGGGCGACAAGGGCTGAGGCCCGGCAGGGCGCCGAAAAAAGACGCCTCCCGGGCCCGGAATCCCTTGACTGCGGGGCCGGGATGCTTACTATGAAGTCAAGAGAACCACACCCGATGGTAATATATGGTGGGAACCACGGCAGGAGGAATGCCGAAATAGACACCTTCCCCCATACCTGGCGCGCCGGAGCGCCACCAAGACCCAGCCACGCGTAAGGCCGGCGGAACCCCGAGCGGAGTTCCAGGCCAGGCCGCCAGGAGCGGCACAGCGACAGACGGCGGGTCTTTTTTTGTGCCCGGCGTCAGGCCTCGGCGGCCTGGTCCGAGCCGTGCTTGAAGAAGGTGTTGGCCCAGAGCACGGACTTGTAATAGGAAACCGCCACCACCAGCCTGTTCAGGCCCAGGTCGTCGGTGAGCTGGTCCAGCTGCTCCCAGTCGCCCTTTTCGTGGGCCCGCACCAGGTCCAGCCACTTGCCGTGGTAGCCGGGCTGTCCGGTGAGGGCGTCCTTGAGCTCCTGGGACAGGGGCAGGTTGCCGACGATGCTTTGCATCGGCATGTCCAGCATCGCCTCCAGCAGGGAGAACAGGCCCAGCAGGAACATGCTGTCGCTCCCGGCGCCGGGGAGGTCGTGGCTGCGGGCGATGAGCTCCAGGAACTTGCCGCGCTGCACGGCCACGAAGAACAGCTCGGAGTGCTTGTCCCCGGGCATGATGTCCGAGAGGATCACCACCCTGAGCCAGCTTTGCAACTGCTTCCAGCCCAGCAGCACGATGGCCTGGCGGATGGATTTGATGGGCTGGGAAAAGGCGAAGGCCGCCGAGTTCAGGTAGAACAGCAGGCGGTAGCTGATGGCCACGTCGGTCTGGATCTCCTTGGCCAGGGCCTCGAAGTCCGGGTCCTTGCGCTCCACGGCGCGCAGCAGGGTGAAGCGCGACTGCTGGTGCGAGGACAGGGTGCGCCCGGCCACCAGCTCGGGGCGCTTGAAGAAGTAGCCCTGGAACAGGTTGAACCCCAACTGCTTGGCCCGGGCGTAGGCCTGCATGTCCTCCACCTTCTTGGCCAGGGGCTGCGCGCCCAGGGCCTTGGCCCGCTCGATGAGCCCGGGTACGGCATCGGCCGGGGTGCCCAGCACGTCGATGATCAGCAGGTCGGCGATGGCCAGGCGCTCGGCCATGTCCTCGCGGCCCGTGAAGTCGTCCACGGCGACGCTGTAGCCGTCGCGCGCCAGGGCCCGCAGGGCGCTCAGCACCTTGTCGTCGGCCAGGGCCGCCTCGGTGACCTGGACCACGGTCTGCGCCGGAGGCAGGGCGTAGGGCACGTCCTCCAGGATGCTGCGCTGGTCGAAGTTGATCAGGATCTTCTTGTCCCCGCCGAAAAAGTCCTCCGGGGCGATGGTCGAGCCGGCGGCCACGTCCAGGGTGGCCTTGTCCGCGTCCGAGATGTGCGCGGCGTCGGCCTCGGGGCCGTGGCGGAAGAGCAGCTCGTAGCCCCAGACCTTGCTGCGCGTGTCGAAGATCGGCTGGCGCGCCAGGAAGGTGGTCAGAAAGCAGCAATCCGGCGAGTCGGTGTCCTGGATCATGGGCTCCTCGGCGTGGGGTCTGGCGGCGGGGTGAATGGACCTTCGGGAACTATATCCCGGCATGGGGCCGAGGGCAAGGATCGTTGCGCACGCGGGGCGCCGGCCGGGGCCTCAGTCGCGCAGGCGCGGGTCGAACAGGTCGCGCAGGGCCTCGCCCAGCAGGTTGTAGCCCAGCACGGTGATCAGGATCGCCAGCCCCGGGAAGAAGGACATCCAGGGCGCGATGGTCAGGACGTCCTTGCCTTCCATGAGGATGTTGCCCCAGCTGGGCATGGGCGGCTGCACCCCCAGGCCCAGGAAGGACAGGGAGGACTCCACCAGGATGGCCCCGGCCACGCCCAGGGTGGCGGAGACCAGCACCGGGGCCAGGGCGTTGGGCAGGATGTGGCGCAGCATGATGCGCACCGGGCCGGCCCCGGCCAGGCGGGCGGCGGCCACGAAGTCGCGGCGGCGCAGGCTGAGGGTCTCGGCGCGCACCAGCCGGGCCACGCCCATCCAGGAGGTGAGGCCTATTACTATCATGATGTTGGTGAGGGACGGCTCCAGGAAGGC
>CAYUIN010000194.1:0-5490 GCA_964444695.1 uncultured Desulfocurvus sp. | reverse complement strand
GTTTTTTTTGGCCCGGCATCCGGCGCACGGCGCCGCGCCGGGCCCAACGACCACCAAGGAGCGACCATGGCGGCGACTGATCTGCGGTTTGGAAGGGTGCTGCTCAAGCTCTCGGGCGAGGCATTGGCGGGACGGGAAAAATTCGGTATAGACCCCGAATCCGTCAGCGCGTTCTCCAAGGAGATCGCCGAGGTCGTGAACATGGGCCTGCAAGTGGCCCTGGTCATCGGCGGGGGAAACATCTTCCGCGGCATGGCCGCCAGCGCCAAGGGCATGGACCGCGCCCAGGGCGACTACATGGGCATGCTGGCCACGGTGATGAACGCGCTGGCCGTGCAGGACGGCCTGGAGAAGGCCGGGGTGCAGACCCGGGTGATGAGCGCCATCACCATGCGCGAGGTCTCCGAGCCCTACATCCGGCGCCGCGCCGTGCGGCACCTGGAGAAAGGGCGGGTGGTGATCTGCGCCGCGGGCACCGGCAACCCGTACTTCACCACGGACACCGCCGCCGCGCTGCGCGCCGCGGAGCTGCACTGCGAGGCCATCATGAAGGCCACCAAGGTCGACGGCGTGTACGACAAGGACCCCGAGAAGCACGCCGACGCCACGTTGTTCAAGAAGCTGAGTTACATCGACGTGCTTTCCAGGCGCCTACAGGTGATGGACTCCACAGCCATCTCCCTGGCCATGGACAACGACATGCCCATCTGCGTGTTCAACCTGTTCACCTCGGGCAACATCAAGAAGGTCGTGTCCGGTGAGGACGTCGGAACCATCGTGCAAGGAGGAGAGTAGATGCAGTCCGTTCTGGATGATTGCAAAGAGCGCATGAACAAGGCCCTTTCGTCCCTGGACCACGATTTCGCCAAGCTGCGCACCGGCCGCGCCGCGCCCAGCCTGGTGGAGGACATCCAGGTGGACTACTACGGGACCATGACCCCGCTCAAGCAGATCGCCTCCATCTCCGTGCCCGAGAGCCGCAGCCTGACCATCCAGCCGTGGGACCGGGGCGCGTTCGCCGCCGTGGAGAAGGCCATCATGAAGTCCGACCTGGGCCTGACCCCGGTCAACGACGGCAAGATCATCCGCATCAACATCCCGCCGCTGACCGAGGAGCGCCGCAAGGACCTGGTCAAGATCGCCAAGAAGTACACCGAGGACTGCCGCATCGCCATGCGCAACGTCCGGCGCGACGGCAACGATACGTTGAAGAAGATGCAAAAGGACAAGGACATCACCGAGGACGACCTGCGCACCGGCCAGGCGGAGATCCAGAAGATCACCGACGATCAGATCGCCGCGGCGGACAAGGCCCTGGAAGCCAAGGAAAAAGAGATCATGGAAATCTAGGCCCGATTTCCGTGGACGCACCACGCCCCGGAGCGCGCCGCGCTTCGGGGCGCTGGCGTCCCGGGCCCGCAACCAACGGAGCCGCACCCTGCATCCCGCACCACTTCCCCGCCATCTGGCCGTGATCATGGACGGCAACGGCCGCTGGGCCACGGCCCGGGGCCTGTCGCGCAGCGAGGGCCACGCCGCCGGAACCCGCGCCGCACGCGCCCTGGTCACCCGCTGCCGCGAACTGGGCATCGGTTACGTCACCCTGTACACCTTCTCGCGCGAGAACTGGGCCCGCCCCAAGGACGAGGTGGCCTATCTCTTCGACCTGTTGCGCCGCTTCCTGGACAAGGAACTGAAATCCCTCGTGGAACAGGGCATCCGCCTGAACGTCCTGGGCGAGCTGGGCGAGCTGCCGCTGGTGACCAGAAAGGCCCTGACGCACACCATGAAGAAGACCGCGCACTGCGAAGCCATGGTCCTCAACCTGGCGCTGAACTACTCCGGGCGCGAGGAGATCGTGCGGGCCGCGCGGCGCATGGCCGCCGACGGGCTGCGCCCCGAGGAGATGACCGAACAGGCCCTGGCCGACCGCCTGTACACGGCGGGCCAGCCGGACCCGGACCTGGTGATCCGCACCAGCGGCGAGGTCCGCATCTCCAACTACCTCCTGTTCCAGTCCGCCTACGCCGAATTCCATTTCACGGACGTCCTCTGGCCGGACTTCGACGCCCAGGCCCTGGACGTCGCCCTGGCGGACTACGCCTCGCGCCAGCGCCGCTTCGGCAAGACCGGCCCCCAGGCCGAAACAGACCAAGACTCGTGAGCCGCCCATGCCGCTGACCTCCTCGCACAAGGCCCGCGTGGCCACCGCCCTGGTGCTCCTGCCCCTGCTCGCCCTGGCCATCGCCCTGCGCGGCTGGGTGGAGTTCTCGCTGCTGGCGCTTCTGACCTGCGCCGGGCTGTGGGAGTTCTACGGCATGTTCTGGACCGGCGGGCGCCACGTCCCGCTGAAGGTCGCGGGCCTGGCCCTGGGCCTGTGCATCCTGTGGGCCGGGAACGCGGGTGAGCCCTGGCTGATCCTGACCGCGCTGATCGGCGCCTTCTGGGTCAGCAGCCTGTGGTTCCTGGGCCGTTTCGCCGAGCACCCCGAGGACGCGGGCGAGGAAGGCTCCTACGGCCGGGCCTCGGTGTTCCTCACGGGCCTGTTGTACCTGCCGGTGATGCTCCAGTTCCTGCTGGGCTTCGAGCGCATGGAGATCGTGCTGATCCTGCTGGCCACCTTCGCCTCGGACACCGGGGCCTTCTACGCCGGCAGCCTCATCGGCGGGCCCAAGCTGTGGCCCGTGGTCAGCCCCAAGAAGACCTGGGCCGGGAGCCTGGGCGGGCTGGCGACCAGCGTGGCCGTGTGCCTCGCGGCCGGAGCGGTGGACGAATACTGGCTGGCCGGGGCCGGGGCCGGACGCCCGTGGTGGATGTGGGCCCTGCTCGGGGCCTGCCTCAACGTCTCCTCCCAGTTCGGGGACTTTTTCGAATCCGCCCTCAAGCGCCGCCTGGGCGTGAAGGACTCGGGCACCCTGCTGCCCGGGCACGGCGGCGTGCTGGACCGCATCGACAGCCTGCTGCTGGCCGTGGCCACCTACGCGGGCCTGGACGCGGTGTTCAACTTCTTCCGCTAGCCAGGACGCAAGCCCCATGAGCTACATCTCCCCCCTCATTCCCCCGCCGCCCGGCCCCCGGGCCCTGGCCGTCCTGGGCAGCACGGGATCCATCGGCGTCAGCACCCTGAAGGTCGTGGCCGAGCACCCGCAGCGGTTCGAGGTCGTCTCCCTGGCCGGGGCGCGCAACGCCCGGCTGCTGGCCGAGCAGGCCGCCGCCCTGCGCCCGCGCCGCGTGGCCCTGCTGACGGACGAGGCCGCCGCCGAATTTTCCGCCCTGCTCCCGGCGGGCTACAGGCCCGAGGTGCTCGTCGGCCCGCAGGCCTACGTGGACCTGGCCACGGACCCCGAGGTCCGCACCGTGCTGGCCGCCCAGGTGGGCGCCGCCGGGCTGGCCCCGGCCCTGGCCGCCGCCCGCGCGGGCAAGACCATCGCCCTGGCCAACAAGGAGGCCATGGTCCTGGCCGGGCATCTGTTCCGCGCCGTGTGCGCCGAGTCGGGCGCGGTGATCCTGCCCGTGGACTCGGAGCACAACGCCCTGTTCCAGGCCCTGGCCGGGCACGACCACCGCGACGTGACGCGCCTGATCCTCACGGCCTCGGGCGGCCCGTTCCGGGGCCGGACCCGCGAAGAGTTGGCGGGCGTGACCCGGGCCCAGGCCCTGGCCCATCCCAACTGGTCCATGGGCGCCAAGATCAGCATCGACTCCGCCACGCTGATGAACAAGGGCCTGGAGGTCATCGAGGCCGCGCATCTCTTCGGCCTGGGGCCGGAGCGCATCGAGGTGGTGGTCCACCCGCAGAGCATCGTGCACTCCCTGGTGGAATACGCCGACCGCTCCATCCTGGCCCACCTCGGCCCGGCGGACATGCGCATCGCCATCGCCTACGCCCTGGCCTGGCCCGAGCGCGCGCCGCTGTCCCTGGAGCCGCTGGACCTGGTGCGGGCCGGACACTTGACCTTCGAGGCCCCGGCATTAGATATATTCCCGTGCCTGGCCTACGCCTTCGAGGCGCTGGCCGCCGGGCCGAGCCATCCCGTCGCCCTCAACGCGGCCAACGAGGTCGCGGTGGAGCTGTTCCTGAACGGGGCCATCGGCTTTTTGGACATCCCCGCCCTGGTGGGCCGCGCGCTCGGTGCGCACGTTCCCGCCCCGGTGGACGGCCTGGAGGACATCCTGGCCGTGGACGCGACAACACGCACCCAGGTCCGCGCCTGGGCCGCGAAGCCCTGACCGGCCCCGAACCGGCCGACCACACTGGGAGACCCCCTCACGATGCAAGGTGCCATCGCCGTCGTTCTCGTCCTCGGAGTGCTCATCGCCTTCCACGAACTCGGCCACTTCCTGGTCGCCCGCCTGCTGGGCATCGGAGTCCGGACCTTCTCCCTGGGCTTCGGGCCCAAGCTCTTCGGCATCAAGCGCGGGCCGACCAGCTACCAGCTTTCCGCCGTGCCCCTGGGCGGCTACGTGCAGCTCGTGGGCGAGGCCGCGGAGGACGACCTGCCCGAGGGCTTCGGCGTGCAGCACAGCTTCGCCCTGCGCCCGCCGCTGCACAGGATGCTGGTCATCGCCGCCGGGCCGGTGTTCAACTTCGTGCTGGCCTGGGTGGTGCTGTTCGGCATCTACGCCGTGCAGGGCAAGACCGAGCTGGCCACGGTGGTCGGCACCGTGCAGGAGAACAGCGCCGCCGCCGAGGCGGGCATCCGCCCCGGGGACCGCATCGCGGCCATCGACGGCGTGACGACCCACTTCTGGAACGAGATGACCGAGGTCATCGGCTCCAACACCGGCAGCCCCATGGACGTGACCATCGTGCGCGACGGCGCCGAGACGCACATCCGCGTCACCCCGCGCATGGCCGAGCGCCGCTCCATCTTCGGCGAGACCATCACCACGCCCATGCTCGGCGTGGGCTCGGCGGGCGAGATCGAGACCCTGCCCCTGAGCCTGGGCGGCGCCGTGATCGAGGGCGCGCGCGACACCTGGAACTACATCGTCCTGACCCTGAAGGCCCTGTGGAAGATCGTGGTCCGCGTGATCCCGCTGGACACCGTGGGCGGGCCGATCATGATCGCCCAGCTGGTCAGCCAGGGCGCGGAGCAGGGCATCGTCAGCGTGCTGATGCTCACGGCCATCATCAGCGTCAACCTGGGGCTGATCAACCTGTTCCCCATCCCCGTGCTGGACGGCGGGCACATCCTGTTCTGTTCCCTGGAGATGCTCTTCGGCCGCCCCGTGCCGCTGAAGTGGCAGGCCATGACCACCCGCATGGGCATCGTGCTGCTGGTCTTCCTGATGGGCATGGCCATCTTCAACGATCTGCTGCGCATCTTCAGCGCCCCGTCCTGAGGCCGCCCGTGGCCCGCAAACGCCCCGCCGCCCCCGAACTCGCCCCGGCCCTGGTGCTGTGCGGCGCGGAGGAGCGCCTGCTCGTGGTCCTGGCCCAGGACGGCGACGTCCTGGCCGCCGAGGAGCTGGCCGTGGGCGGGCGGG
>CAYUIN010000193.1:337-5496 GCA_964444695.1 uncultured Desulfocurvus sp. | reverse complement strand
GTTGGACGCCATGTCCTTTCATTTTGTCAAAAGTACGCTTGAGCCGGATGAACCATAAAAACAGCCACAAAAGCGATAAGCTGAACCAGCAACACAAATGTTATATTCTTACTATGCAGTGATGAACAACACAAGGCATCATTCTTTTTCGAACTACCATTATTATCATCAATTAAATGCATAAATTCAATTCTGGCAGCAAACATAGGATACTCCAAAATCGGCAACAAATTCTTTAATGTAAATATTTTGCGAATCGCTACCAATAAAGGCATATCTAGTCAACTAGGTAGCCAAAATGAATTAGTGATTCCGAAGATTGGATTTACCATGAACAGTTTGAAATTCCGTGAGCAGCGTACATGATTCCATCTCATAGCGCGGCTCTCCCCCTGTAGCTGGCCGACCATCCTTCCCACAATTAGCATATATCAGCAGATAGCTTGCCAACCAGTTATGATCTCCATGCCAAAGGTATTTCCTTGCCCGTGCGGCGGTGCGGACGCAAAAACCCCCGGATGCCGCGATGCGGCGTCCGGGGGACGGGGGGCTTGGTGCGCCCGGCAGGAATCGAACCTGCGGCCTACAGCTTAGGAGGCTGTCGCTCTATCCAACTGAGCTACGAGCGCGCGAGGCCCAGGCGCGGAGCCTGAGCGGGGAGGAATATCTAGCTTCCCGGGACGAAAAAAGCAACCGCAATTCCCCTCGGGCCGTTCCGGAACCGGCGCCGGGCACGACTGGCCGGGAAATCCTCCGCAACCGCCGCGCCGGGCGAGGGCTGGGACGGTGAAGACGGCCGGGCACGGCAGGCCGGGAACCCCGCCGCCGCGCGGGGCGAGGGCCAGGACGGCGAAGGCGGCCAGGCGCAGCAGGCCAGGCGCAGCAGGCCAGGCGCAGCAGGCCAGGCACGGCAGGCCAGGCACGGCAGGCCGGGAAATCCGCCGCAGCCGCGCCGGGTTCTGGCCAAAGGGCCCGGAAAATCATGTGAAAAATTCGGCACAACAGGTTTACACAAGTTCCGGAAGGGTTATACTTGGAGGTCGTGGGGGCCATCACCCGTTCCGCGAACTGCCGAATTGGAGGCTTCAATGTTCAGCAAAAAGGCAACATCCTTCATTCTTTCCTTCGTTTTCCTGGCCTGGGCCACGGCGGCGTCCGCCGCGTCCGGGCTGCCGGAATTCACCGAACTCGCCGACCGCACCGGCGACTCGGTGGTCAACATCTCCACCGTCAAGACCGTGGACCAGTCGCAGCAGATGCGCGACTTCTTCAAGTTCCACCAGCGCGGCACGCCGTTCGACGACTTCTTCGACCAGTTCGAGAAGTTCTTCAACCAGGGCCAGGGCGCCAAGCCCCGCAAGGAGCGCTCCCTGGGCTCGGGCTTCATCATCTCCAAGGACGGCTACATCGTCACCAACAACCACGTCATCCAGGACGCCGACGAGGTGAAGGTCAAGCTGCGCGACGGCAAGGACTTCCTGGACGCCGAGGTCATCGGCCGCGACCAGGAGACCGACCTCGCCCTGCTCAAGATCGATCCCGACGACCACGCCCTGCCCACCCTGTCCTTCGGTGATTCCGACAAGGCCAAGGTCGGCCAGTGGGTCATCGCCATCGGCAACCCCTTCGGCCTGGACCACACCGTCACGGCGGGCATCATCAGCGCCAAGGGCCGCGTCATCGGCTCCGGCCCCTTCGACGACTTCATCCAGACCGACGCCTCCATCAACCCCGGCAACTCCGGCGGCCCGCTGCTGAACATGGACGGCGAGGTCGTGGGCATCAACTCGGCCATCATCGCCTCCGGCCAGGGCATCGGCTTCGCCATCCCCTCCAACCTGGCCAAGCGGATCATCGCCCAGCTCAAGGAAGAAAAGACCGTGCATCGCGGCTGGCTGGGCCTGACCTACCAGCCCGTGGACGAGCAGACCGCCAAGGCCCTGGGCCTGGACGAGCCGCGCGGCGCCCTGGTCAACGAGGTCATCGCCGACCAGCCCGCGGCCAAGGCGGGCCTCAAGGCCGGAGACGTGATCCTCAAGGTGGACGACAAGGAGATCAACGAGGCCGGGGACCTGGTCAAGGCCGTGGCCGCGCTGCCCCCGGGCCGGACCATCTCGCTCACCGTGTGGCGCGACGGCAAGCAGAAGAGCATGAAGGCCACCCTGGGCGAACGCAGCGAGCAGATGCAGGCCCACCGCGACCAGAACGCCCCCGGCGAGCCCGACAAGCCCAGCGTCCTTCTGGGCATGAGCGTGCGCCCGCTGAGCGGCCAGGAGGCCGAGGCCCTGGGCCTGGAAGCGGGCAAGGGCCTGCTGGTGGCCGAGGTGGCCGCCGACTCCCCGGCGCAGGAGAGCGAAATCCGCCCCGGCGACGTGATCCTGCAGGCCAACCAGAAGGACGTGACCTCGGTCCAGGACCTGACGGACGTCTACGAGAAGGACGCCAAGGGCAAGGGCGCCCTGCTGCTGCTCATCCAGCGCCAGGGCCGCACCGTGTTCCGCACCATCAGCCTGCCCAAGGACTAGTCCCGGCGGGCGGGCGCCCGGCGCGCCGCTTCGCAACCCGAAACCACAAGGGGGCCGCAAGGCCCCCTTTTTCGTGCCGCCTCGACCCGGCGCCCCGGCTGTGGCACAATGGCCATATCCCCATCCCTCTGAGGTGAGCGCCATGAGCAGAACCACGACCCTGTCCGTCCCCTGCCGCAAGAACTACCTGGCCCCGACCGTGGAGTTCGTGCGGACCCTGGCCGGCGGCTTCGGCCTCCCGGAAACCCCGGCGAGCCTGCTGGGCCTGGCCGTGGAGGAGGCCATGGCCAACGTCATCGAGCACGGCTACCGGGGCGGGAGCGACGAGACCATGACCCTTAAGCTGCGCGAGGCCCCGGGGCGCATCGAGATTTCCCTGCGCGAGATGGGCATGCCCTTCGACCCCGCCGCCCTGCCGGACTACACCCCCGGCGGCGAGGGCAAGGGACTGGGCCTGCACCTGATGCGCGGCGCCGTGGACGAGGTCTGCCTGCGCATGCTCGGCCAGGAGGGCAAGGAGACCCTGCTGGTCAAACGCCTGCCCGGCGGGCGCATCGACGCCCTGGCCCCGGACGCCCTGGGCGCCCCGGGCACGGACCGCGCCGCCCGGCCCCGGGAAAAGCCCGCGCCCGTGCCCTTCACCGTGCGCCACCCGCGCCCGGAGGAGGCCGTGGCCATCTCGCGCCTGGCCTGGTCCGCCTACGGCTACGGCTACGACGACTACATCTACCACCCCGAGGTCTACAACGACCTGCTGGCCCGGGGCGCGCTCTCGGCCTACGTCGGCGTGGCCGACGAAACCGGCGAGATCATGGGCCATTTCGCGGTCAAGCGGCCCACCTCGGACACGCCCCTGCCGGAGATGGGCGCGGCCTTCGTCAGCCCGGCCTTCCGGGGCAGCGGGGTGTTCGACGCGCTGAACAGGGCCGCCATCGCCGAGATCGAGGCCTCCGGCGTCCTGGGCTACTGGATCCACGCCGTGACCAGCCACCCGGCCTCGCAGCGCGCGGGCTCGCGCTACAAGATGACGCCCAGCGCCCTGCAACTGGCGATGCTCGACGACACGACCTTCCGGGGCCTGTCCTCGTCCGGCCAGCGCGAGTCCATGCTCTGCATGGCCCACTGCCTGGACCGCACGCCGCGCACCATGCACGTGCCGCCCGCGCACCGCGAGATGGTGCAAAGGATCCTGGACTGGCAGGGCATCGAGCGCGAGTTCGCGCCCCCGGAGCAGGCCCGGCCCTGCGCGGGCCCCGGCAAGCTCACGGCGGGCTTCGTCTCGCCCCGGATGCACTGCGCCGTGATGGAGATCGAGGCCTGCGGCGGACGCACCGTCCAGGAAATACGCCAGCGCGTGGAGGCCATGCGCCGGGGCAAGGTGGACGCCGTGCAACTGGCGCTGCCCCTGGACGACCCCGCGGCCCCGGAGCTGACCACGGCCTGCGAGGACATGGGCTTCTTCTTCGCGGGCATGACGCCCTTCGGCCTGCACGGGCGCGACGCCCTGCAACTCCAGTACCTGAACATGGACGGCTTCGACCCCGGGCGGCTGCGCCTGGGCTCCCCCGAGGCCGAGGAGCTGCTGGCCTACGTCCTGGACCGGGCCCGCGAGGCCGAGGCGTTGTAGGGCGCTTGTCGGCAGGCAGTTAAGGACATGGCCGCGCCGGGCTCAGCGCGGCACGCAGACGAAGGGCCAGACCACCCGCGCCTCCGGCGGCACCACGGTCCCGTCGGGCCGCTGATAGGCCACGGGCGCCCGGCGCTGCGCCTCGGGCAACGCGGTCACGGCCTGCGAATCCACGGGCGGGCCCAGAAACAGCGCCAGCGGGTCCAGCCAGCGCCCGCCCACGGGCACCAGCACGTTCTGGCCCCGAAAGTCCTCGCCGTCGCCGGACATGGCCGCCAGGTGCAGGTGGGAGAATCCTTCCTCGCCGTAGTGCGCGCCCGCCGTGCCCGTGGCCCCGGCCACGGCGATGGGCTCCCCGCGCCGCACGCGGCGCCCCACGGCCAGCTCCGGCAGCTCCCGCAAATGCTTGTATTCGGTGTAGATCCACACGCCCAGCCCGGTGTCCTGCGGGCTGTGGCGCAGGGTCAGGCCGATACCGCCGATGTTCAGCCCCTCGGCCATGTGGACCACCGTGCCGTCGGCCATGGCCAGGATGGGCGTGCCCTCGGGCACGGGGATGTCCACCCCGCTGTGCAGGCCCTGGAAGTAGCGCGGGCTGCGGCGGCTGCCGTCGCTGCGCGTGGCGGCGGCGAAGCCGGAGGTGATCTCGGGGCAGGCGGCGTCCTCGGGATAGGCGGGCGTCAGGCCCGTGGCGAAGAAGCCCCGGGCGCTCATGGCGTCCTTGTTGGCCATGGTCGGGAAGAAGGCCCCGGAGATCGCGGGGTCCACGTCGCGGGCGGCCTCGGGCGGGGCCGGGGCCTTGGCGCGCCCCTTGCCGCCCTGCCCGCCCTGGCCCAGCGCGCCCTTGGCGGCGCGTTTGCCCGGCATCTGGGCCGGGGCCGGAAGCGCCAGGGACAGGACGCAGGCGGCCAACAGCAGCGCGGCCAACGCGCGGCGCCACGGCGACGACGGCGAAGACGGGGGCGGATACGGCAACGGGGACGGGAACAGGGACATGCGGACCTCCT
>CAYUIN010000193.1:0-327 GCA_964444695.1 uncultured Desulfocurvus sp. | reverse complement strand
GGCCCGCGCGGGGCGGCGGGCATGTCCATCATAACGCATCGCCCGGCCCGCGCAAGACCGGGGCGCAGGGCGACCCGGCCGCTCCCCGGCCACGGCCCCGCCACCCGGCGGCAGGCCGCGCCCCGTGCCCCGCGCCCATGCGCTGCGGGCTTGCCTCGGGGGCGGTTTCCGGGCAACGTGTGCGGGCCATGCACGCGAGCGAGACCATCATCCTGACCCCCGGCTGCAAGGTCAATCTTTCCCTGCGCCTCACCGGGCGGCTGGAAAGCGGCTACCACACCCTGGAGTCGCTGTTCCTGCCGCTGGCCGAGCCCCACGACACCCTGG
>CAYUIN010000192.1:0-5522 GCA_964444695.1 uncultured Desulfocurvus sp. | reverse complement strand
CGCCACTTCCCAACCCCCGCCCAAGATGCTACGACCCTGCCATGTCCACCCGCACCCCAACCCTGGCCACCCCCACCCCCAAACCCAAGCCCTTCGCCACCTTCTGGCGCGACGCCGACCTCCCGGGCCTGGAAATCCGCTTTTCCAGCTACCGCGAATCCGCATTTCCCAAGCACAGCCACGACAGCTACTCCGTCGGCCTGGTGCTGCGCGGCGGCTGCCGGGCCTTTCTCGCCGGGCGGACCATGCAGCTGGAACCCGGCGAACTCGTGCTCATGCACCCCGGCGAGGTCCACGCCTGCAACCCGCTGCCGGACTCGGGCTGGACCTACCGCATGTTCCACATCGACGCGCCGTTGCTGCGCGCCGCCGCGGCGGACCTGGGCGCCTGCCCGCCGGACGGGCCGGGGTTCGCGCGCCCGGTGCTGAACGACCCGCACCTCGCCGCCCAATGCACCGCCCTGCACCACGCCGTGGCCAGCGGCGCGCCGACGCTGGAGAAACAGTCCCTCCTCGAAGCCGCCCTGGCCCGTCTGCTCACCCGCCACGCGGGCGCCACGCCCCCGCCCGAGCCGGGCGCCGAGGCCGGGGCCGTGGCCATCGTGCGCGACTACCTGCGCGCCCACGCCATGGACAAGGTCCGCCTCGAAGACCTGGCCGCCGCCACGGGCCTTTCGCGCTACGCCGTGCTGCGCGCCTTCCGCCGCGCCACGGGCCTCACGCCCCACGCCTGGCAGAGCCAACTGCGCATCGCCCGCGCCCGGCGCCTGCTCCGGGACGGCGCGCCCCTGCCCGATGTGGCCCTGGACACCGGCTACGCCGACCAGAGCCACTTCACCCACGCCTTCCGCCAGTACACCGGCGCCACCCCGCGCCAGTACCAGCGCGGCGCCTGATCCCCCGTCGTCCCGGCCCGCTTCGGGCCCGCCCCCGCCGCGCCGATTGGGGAGCATAAATCGAGCTAGGCAGCGCCCCCGCGCCGTGCTAGTGCCTCCACTTCGCCGCATGGCGCGGGCACCCCGCCCGCACCCGGCGCGAGGGGGAGGAGACGCGGTGACGGACGAACGCGATCATGTGGGCCTGGGGCCGATGCTGGCCCTGCTGGCGACGGTGCTCCTGTGGGCCAGCTCGTTCGCGGTGATGAAGGTCGCCGTGGGCACCTTCGGGCCGACCTTCATGGTCTGGTCGCGGATGATCATCGCCGTGCTCGTGCTGCTGCCCGCCGCGCCGCGCATCCTGGCCCGCGCCCGCTACCGCGCCGGGGACTGGCGGCCTTTGCTGCTCATGGGCCTTTTCCAGCCCTGCCTGTATTTTCTGCTGGAAAGCCACGCCATGCGCCTGACCACCTCCTCCCAGGCGGGGATGATCTCCTCCGTGCTGCCGCTGATGGTGGCCGCCGGGGCCGGGCTGCTGCTGGGCGAGCGCACCTCGGCCCGGGCCTGGGCGGGCTGCGCCCTGGCCGCCGCCGGGGTGGCCTGGCTGACCTGGCTCAGCGCGCCCACCGAGGCCGCGCCCAACCCGGTGCTGGGCAACCTGCTGGAGGTCGGCGCCATGTGCAGCGGCGCGGGGTACATGCTGCTGGTGCGGCGCCTGTCCGCGCACTACGGTCCGGGCCTGCTGACGCTGGCCCAGTTCGGCCTGGGGGCGCTGTTCTTCCTGCCCGGCGCGCTGGACCCGGCGCCCTGGCGGGCCCTGGCCGACCCCTGGGCGGCGGCCTCGCTGGCCTACCTCGGGGTCTTCGTGACCCTGGTGGCCTTCGGCCTGTGGAACTGGTCCTCGCGGCGCGTCCCGGCGGCGCGGGCCTCGGCCCTGGTGAACCTGATGCCGGTGCTGGCCGTGGTCATGGGCATGGTCTTCCTGGACGAGACCCTGGCCCCGACGCAGTTCGCGGCCTGCGCCGTGGTCATCGGCGGCGTGCTGCTCAGCCAGTGGCACCCGCGCCGCCCGCGTTCCGCGCGCCCCGCGCGCCAGCCGGCCTGAGCCCGGGAGGGCGGCCGCGACCGCCGCGCCGCGCCAGCCCTCTCCACTCCGGCCTGATCGGCGCGCCCGCGGCGCGACGGCTTCGGTTCGAAATCCCATAGGCACGCCGCCGTCTTTCGCCGCCGTCGCCGCCGGGCCGCGCTCGGCGCCGGGCTCGTCTCGCAGCACAGTCCGCCGCCCTTTCCTGCCGAGCGTCGTCGCGCCCGTCCCACGTCGTCGCGCCGCCCCGTGCCGTCGCCCGAATCCTCCCCGGCCGTCCCGCCGCCACTTCGCCACGCCCGCCACTGCGCCGCGAGGGTTGCCGTCCCCCCGACGACACCGTGCCCGTCGCCCCGCGCCGTTGTCCTCAATTAAATCAGCCGGGACCGCCCCGCGTCGTCGCCCACATTCTTCCCGGCTGTCCCGCCGCAACCGCGTCGCACTATGCCGCGCGGGCCGTCGTATGCCTCCCGCCGCCTTGTCCGCCGCCCGGCGTCGGCATCCGTTCTTCCCGGCGCGGGCCCCCGCTGGGCAGGCCTGTGCATCGCCCGCCGCCGCGCCGGCGCGCCCGGGAAAATTCTTCATCCGCCACCGGGGCTTGCAAACCAAGGCTTTTCAGGCGCGGGGGCGCATGGTAAAAATACGCCACGGGCCGAGCCCGCAACGCTGAGGAGCCGTCGTGATCCGCACCCTGTTTTCCGTCTTCGTGCCGCTGGGCATGCTCGCCGCGTCCTGGATCGCCGTGATCTGGATGCGCCTCGTGCCGCCGCGGTCCCTGGACGGGATCGCCTACGGGGCCATGGCCCTGGCCGCGCTGGCCTGCTGGCGCTTCAAGCGCTCGCGGGCGCTGTTGCCGCTGGGCTATCTGGCGCTGTGCCTGTGGGTTTCCGGGCGGCTGGGCGATGGGGCCTGGGCCGCGCAGGCCGGGGCCATCGCCTATCCGGCCCTGGCGCTGCTGCTGCCGCTGAACTGGTGCCTGGCCGTGCTGGTCGGGGACCGGGGCGGGCTGTCGCGGCTGCCGCTGGCCCTGGCGGCGCTGGCCGCCGTGCAGGCGGCGGTGGTACTGTTCGTGATCACGGGCGGCTTCGGGGCCTACGAGCCGCTGGCGGCGGACGCCATGCAGTCCCTGGCGGCGGACCGGTTGCATACGCGGCTGGTGCCGCTGCCGCTGGACGTCCTGTCGCGCCTGCCGCAGCCCGCGCTGCTGGCCGGGCTGGCCTGCGTCCTGGGGCTGGCCGGGCGCGGGGCGTTTGTGGACGAGCCCATGGACGCCGGGCTGGCCGTGGCCCTGGGCGGGGCACTGGGCACGCTGCATTTCGCGGGGATGCCGCCCCAGGCAGCGGCCATGGCCCTGGGTTCGGCCCTGGCCGTGGCCGCGCCGCTGGTGCAGGACTCCTACCGCATGGCCTTCCTGGACGAACTCACCGGGCTGCCCGCGCGGCGCTCGCTGCTGGCGGACATGCGCACCCTGGGCGGCAGTTTCGCCGTGGCCATGGCGGACGTGGACCACTTCAAGAAGTTCAACGACACCTGGGGCCACGACACGGGCGACGAGGTGCTGCGCATGGTGGCCGCGCACCTGGGCCGCGTGGGCGGCGGCGGGCGGGCCTACCGCTACGGCGGCGAGGAGTTCACCATCCTCTTCCCGCGTCGCGACCCGGCCGACGCCGTGCAGCACCTGGAGGCCGTGCGCGAGGCCATTGCCGGGGCGGCCTTCACCGTGCGCAAGGGCCGCGCCGCCGGGGCCAAGGCCGGGGCCAAGGGCAAGGGCGCGGCCAAGGGCCCTGCCGCCGCCAAGGCCAAGTCCGCCAAAACCGCCAAGGCGGCGCCGACCACGGCCACGGTGAACGTGACCATCTCCATGGGCGTGGCGGGGCCGGGCGGTCCGGGCGCCGGTTCGCCCCAGGAGGTGTTGCAGGCGGCGGACAAGGCTTTGTATGCGGCCAAGAAGAAGGGCCGCAACCGCGTGGAGAAGGCCTGAGGCGGGCGGCGCGGGAGCGGCGTGCGGGAAACGGGGAATCCGGCTGGGCCGGATTTTTTTGTGCCCGGCGGCCGGGGCTGCCGGGGAGGGCGGAAGCGGACGGGGAGAAACGGGGACGGGACCGGGCGGGGCGCAAGGCCGTCGTGTTGCGGCGGGGGGCGCAGCCCGGGCGGAGCACAGTTCCCGGTGCGGCGCGGCCACCGGCCTCGCACGGGGGATGCCCCGGCCGGCCGCTTCGCGGCGGCGTTTCAGGCGCAGCCGTGCGGGGCCGTCTTTCGATGATCTTGCGGTCTTGTGCGGCGGTTTGCCCGCTCCGGGCCTTTGCGGCGCGCCGTTGCGGACGGGCCGTGCCGTTTTCGACCGCTCAGTCGTCCTGCGGCGCGTCGGTGCCCGGCTCGGGCGGGGCGGGGGAGTCCGCGTCCTCGGGTTCGGCGTGGCGCAGGATGTCGGCGATGCGGGCCATGGCCCAGACCAGTTCGGCGCGCTCGTTGCCTTCCAGGGCGCCGAGCAGCCCGGCCACCTGCTGGCGGGACATGCTCTCCAACCGGGCCAGCCAGTCGCGCCCGGCGTCCGTCAGGCGCAGGGCCTTGCGGCGGCGGTCCCCGGCGTGGGCCTCGCGCTCAAGCAGCCCGCGCCGCGAAAACCGCTCCAGGATGCGCGAGAGGTAGCCCCGGTCGATGCGCAGGCCGCGCACCAGGTCCGTGGCCGTGATCCCCGGGGCCTGGGCGATTTCCCACAGCACGCGGGCCTCGGTCAGGGTCGCCTCGGGGGCGTAGATGCGCTCGTGCAACAGCCCCAGCAGCCGGGTGTAGAACCGGTTGAAGACCCGTACCGCCTCCACGTGGTCCGGGCGGACGGGCCCGTGGTCTGCATCCATCGCCTGGTCTCCCTTGTGCGGTTCGAGTGGGGCGCCCCGGTCCGGGCGCGCCGGGCCTGCCCCCGGGCAGGCGGCGGGGCCGTCGCGGGCCCTGCGTCGCCTGTTGTGTGGCATGATTTGTTGCCTCGGTCAACATTTTAGTTGACTGAGGCAATCGATCAGGCATAGCCTCGGCTGCGGAGGGTGAGACCATGAAACGGACGGTGGAGGTCGCGGGACCGTATCCCGGCGTGCTTGGAGAGGTCGTGGGCTGGCACGGCAGGTATTATGCCGAGCACCACGGCCACGACATGAGCTTCGAGGCCGAAGTCTGCAAGGAAGTCGGGGAGTTCATGGAAATCTACGACCCGGCGCGAGACGCCTTCCTCACGGTGCGCGAGGGCGGGGTCTATTGCGGCTCGGTGGTCCTGGACGATTCGGGGCCCATGTGCCGCCTGCGCTGGTTCTTCGTGCCGCCCGCCATGCGCAGCGGCGGCGTGGGCTCGGCGCTGATGGCCTGCTTCATGGACCTGGTGCGCAAGCGGGGCATCCCCAGCGTGTATCTGTGGACGTATCAGGGCCTGGACGCGGCCCGGGCGCTGTACCTGCGGCACGGGTTCACCGTGCGCGAGGAGCACCGCGAGCCGCGCTGGGGCCAGGTGCCGCTGATGCAGCGCTACCAGTGGGACGCGCCGGGCTGCCCGCCCTGTCGGGAGAGCGGCGGGA
>CAYUIN010000191.1:0-5535 GCA_964444695.1 uncultured Desulfocurvus sp. | reverse complement strand
TGGGGTCGGCCTGGCCCAGGTTCCAGGCCATGGAGAGCATGTTGCGGTGGCTCATCATGGCCAGCTTGGGGCGGCCGGTGGTGCCGGAGGTGGTGGCGATGAGGCAGGCGTCGCCGGGGTCCAGGGCGGCGGCCCAGGCGGCGTACTGTCCGGCGCCGTCGCGGCCCATGTCGCGCACGGCCTCGAAGCTGAACAGCCCGGGCTCCTCGTAGGCCGCCAGGCCCTTGGGGTCGTGGTACACGATGTACGCCAGCTCGGGCAGGCCCGGGCGCAGGGAGAGGATCTTGTCCACCTGCTCCTGGTCCTCTGCGACCACCATTTTTGCTCCCGCAAGTTCGAAGATGTAGCCGATCTCCTCGGCCGGGGCATCCTGATACAGCCCGAGGGCCATGCCGCCCAGGCCCTGGATGGCCAGCTCGGCCCACAGCCACTCGGGGCGGTTGTCGCCGATGAGGATCACGATGTCCCCGCGCCCGAAGCCCAGGGATTTCAGGCCCGCCGCGAACTCGGAGGCGGCGGTCAGGTAGTCGTTCCAGGTGAACGGCTGCCAGGTGCCCCACTGCTTTTCGCGCAGGGCGGTGCGCTGCCCGAAGCGGGCGGCCTGTTCCACCAGCAGCCGGGGCAAGGTCGTTTCGTACGGGGCGTTCACGTCCTGCTCCTCAGCGGCCCGCGTAGGCCGCGTCGCTGCCCAGGTAGGCGGCGATCACGTCGGGGTTTTCGGAGACCTCGGCGGGCGTGCCGTCGGCCAGCACCTGCCCGAAGTCCAGGACCACCACGTGGTCCGAAAGGTCCATCACCACGCCCATGTCGTGTTCCACCAAAAGCACCGTGCAGCCCCACTCCTCGTTGATGTCCAGGATGTAGCGGGCCATGTCCTCGGTCTCTTCGAGGTTCATGCCCGCCATGGGTTCGTCCAGCAGGATCAGGCGCGGCTCTGCGGCCAGGGCCCGGCCCAGCTCCACGCGCTTCTGCACGCCGTAGGGCAGCCGCCCGGCGGCCTGGTGGCGGTACGGGGACAGGCCCAGGAAGTCGATGACGTCCTCCACGCGGCGGCGGTGGGCGTCCTCGGCGCGGCGGGCCTTGCCCAGGTAGAACATGGAGGCCAGCAGGCCGTAGTCCAGGCGGCCGTGGCGGCCGACCATCAGGTTGTCCAGCACGGACAGGCCCCGGAACAGGGCGATGTTCTGGAAGGTGCGCGACAGGCCGCTGTGGGTGCGCTGGTGGGCCTTCTTGCCCAAAAGCGGCTCGCCGCCGAGGCGGATGTCTCCGGAATCGGGCACGTAGCGGCCGCTGATGCAGTTGAGCATGCTGGTCTTGCCCGCGCCGTTGGGGCCGATGAGCGAGGCGATCTGGCCCTCGCGCACGGTGAAGCCGACGCCCAGCAGCGCGGCGATGCCCCGGAAGGTCAGGGTCACGCTCTCGACTTCGAGCAGCGGCGCGGCTTGGGCTTTTGGGGCTGCGTTCATTTCCAGGCCTCTTTGAAGGTCTCCGGGCCCACCAGGACGTAGCCGACCTCGTGCAGCCTCTTGGCGACGGGGGTCGGGTCGTCGGTCTGCACGCGGATCACGACCATCCGCCGCCCGTCGTGGAAGAAGGTGCCCGTGGCGATGATGGAGATGCCCATGTCCTTGATGATCCCCGAGACCTCGTGGATCACGCCGGAGCGGTCCTCCACCTCGAACACGATGCGCGAGCCGCCCTGCTTGAGGCCCATCTCCTCCACCAGCACGCCCAGCATCACCGAGCGGTTGATGAAGCCCAGCAGGCGGTTGTCGGCCGCCACCACGGCCAGGCCGTGGAGGTTCTTGCGGTGCATGATCTCGGCGGCTTCCTCGATCTCCGTCTCGGGCGGCACGGTGGTCACGTCGCTGCGCATGATCTGCTCCACCGTGAGCTTGGACAGCAGGTAGTTCAGCTCGTGGCGCTCCAGGGTCGTGGCGTTGGACGGCAGGGCCCGGCGCACGTCCTCGCGGTTCACGTAGCCCGCCAGCTTGTCGCCCTCGCGCACGAGCAGCATCCACATGTGGTGCCTCTCCATGAGCTTGTCCGCCTCATGGACCAGGGTCTTCGGCGTGATGGTCACGAAATCCGTTAGCATCTTCAGACCGACGTACATGGCGCGTCTCCTCTGCCGGCTCGGCCCGGCGCTGTGATCTGGAATGGGAGCGTATGGGGAAGGGAAGACATCTGCCGCAGTTTTTCCGCCAACGGACCGAGATTCGCCGTGAACGGCGTTCGGCCCCGTGGGGAAAAACTTATAGTAGGAAGACGGCAAACATTGTGATGTGGCAAAGCAGTGTCTGCTTTACACACCCTCACAACCGATTCCGGCAGGGAAGTCAAGACGTTTTTGTCGGTTTCCGCGTGGATGCAACTTGGATGCACGACCGGCCCGCCGCATCCCGCGCGCCGTGGCGCGGCGTTGCGGCGGCCTTGCGGCGGCCGGGGCGCGCGCCGCGTCCCGTTGCGTGGAAACTGCGAAGCGCTTACGAGGTGCCGCGCGGCGGGTTGCGTGGGCCTTGCGTGGGCCTTGCGTCGGGTGGGTCGATCCGGGCGCGACCCTGCGTGGCGGGGCCCCGGGGGCGGCGGCCCGGCTCCGCGCGCCGGGCGTCTGGACGCGGCCCGGGTTTTCCAGTACAGACGCAAAACCATGCATGAAATGTCCATCGCCCAGAGCCTCGTCGGGATCATCCAGGACGAGATGGAAAAGCACGGATTGACCAAGGTCCACACCGTGTACGTCAAGCACGGGAGCCTCGCGGCCCTCGTGCCGGAGGCCTTGACCTTCGCCTTCACCGCCTGCACCCTGGGAACGGCCCTGGAGGGCGTGCCCCTGGAGCTGACGGAAATCCCGGTCCGGCTGCGCTGCTCGGGCTGCGGCAAGGAATTTTCGCCCGAGCGCAGCGACCTGTACATGCCCTGCCCGGACTGCGGCGAGGGCATCGGCCACGAGGTGCTGCAGGGCAAGGAACTCTACCTGGACAACCTGGAGGCGGAGTAGCGCCCCGCGCGCCCCCGCCCCGACCCGCGACCCACACCACCAAGGAGCCCGCAATGAAAGTCCCCGTCGTGCGCAACATCCTCGAAGCCAACGACCGCATCTCCGGCCAGCTCCGCAAGATCTTCGCCGAGCGCGGCATCCTGGTCCTGAACCTGATCAGCTCGCCGGGCTCGGGCAAGACCTCCTCCCTGGAGCGGACCCTGACGGACCTGGCTCCGGAGTTGCAGATGGCCGTCATCGAGGGCGACCTGCTGACGGACAACGACGCCCGCCGCGTGGCCGCCACCGGCGCCCAGGCCGTGCAGATCAACACCGACGGCGCCTGCCACCTGGACAGCTCCATGGTCCTGGAGGCCCTGGATTCCATCGACCTCACGGGCCTGGACATCCTGTTCGTGGAGAACGTGGGCAACCTGGTCTGCCCGGCGGAATTCGAGGTCGGCGAGGACTACAAGATCAGCCTGCTCTCCGTGACCGAGGGCGACGACAAGCCCGAGAAATATCCCCTGCTGTTCGCCGAGTCCGCCGTGATGCTGCTGAACAAGGTGGACCTGCTGCCCTACGTGGACTTCGACCTGGCGCGCGCCGAGCGCTTCGCCAGGGCCCTGAACAAGGACATCGCGGTGTTCCCGGTCTCCTGCAAGACCGGCGAGGGCCTGGGCGCCTGGTACGACTGGCTGCGCGCCAAGGTGCGCGAGAAAAAGGGCGCCTAGCGCGCGCCCGAGGCGGTGACGGGGACCATGCCGTTCCCCAAGGGCCTCCCCGGCGAGGCCATCCTCGACTCCCTGGCCGACGGCCTGTTCACGGTGGACCCCGAGTGGAACGTGACGTTCTTCAACCGGGCCGCCGCGCGGATCACGGGCATCGAGCCCGAGCAGGCCGTGGGCCGCAAGTGCTGGGAGGTGCTGCGCTCCAGCCTGTGCGACGGGCAGTGCGCCCTGCGCGCCTGCATGGAGCACGGCGGGACCATCGTCGGCAAGTCCATCTTCATCGTCCGGCCCGACGGCGAGCGGGTGCCGGTGTCCATCAGCGCGGCCCCGCTGTCCGACGCCCAGGGCAACCGCCTGGGCGGGGTGGAGACCTTCCGCGACCTGACGGAAATCCACCTGCTGCGCAAGGAGATGGAGTCCTCGTACACCTTCGAGGACATCGTCGGCAAAAGCCCGGCCCTGGCGCGGGTCTTCGCCATCCTGCCGCAGGTGGCGGGCAGCCGGGCCACGGTGCTGCTCACGGGCGAGTCCGGCACCGGCAAGGAGCTGTTCGCCCGCGCCCTGCACAACCTCTCGGCCTGCAAGGACGGCCCGTTCGTGGCCGTGAACTGCGGGGCCCTGCCCGAAACCCTGCTGGAATCCGAACTCTTCGGCTACAAATCCGGGGCCTTCACCGGCGCCACGCGCGACAAGCCGGGCCGCTTCGCCGCCGCCCGCCGGGGGACGATCTTCCTGGACGAGTTGGGCGACATGCCCCCGGCCCTGCAAGTCAAGCTGCTGCGCGTGCTGCAGGACGGCGGATTCGAGCCCCTGGGCACGCAGACCACGGAGCGCACCGACGCCCGGGTCATCGCCGCCACCAACCAGGACCTGGAACGCCTGGTGGAGTCCGGCGGCTTCCGCAGCGACCTGTACTACCGCCTGAACGTGGTGCGCATCGACCTGCCGCCGCTACGCGAACGCACCGGGGACGTACCGCTTTTGGCCGCGCATTTCGTGCGCAAGCTGGCCGCCCTGCGCGGCAAGGACATCCTCGGAGTGAGCGAGGACGCCCTGGCGATGCTGGCGCGCCTCCCGTTCCCGGGCAACGTGCGCGAGCTGGAAAACGTCCTGGAATACGCCTTCATCATGTGCCCTTCGGGCTTCATCCAGGTGGAGCACCTGCCCCCGGCCCTGCTGGCGGACGCCGCGCCCCCCGCGCCCTGCGACTGCGGCCCGCAGACCATGGACGAGGCCAAATGCCGCGCGGCCCTGGCCGCCGTGGCCCGCCACGGCGGACGGCGCATGGCCGCCTGCCGCGAACTGGGCATCGGCAAGGACACCCTGCGCCGCCTGTTGGAACGGGCCGCCGCACTGGGCGTAAAATAAGCCCACCCTGCTTTTCTGTGGGCGCATTTTGAGCCCATCTCGCCGCCCGTCCCGGACGGTCGCCATCGCATCCCACCAAAATACCACACTAACCCATTCCGGCATCATCCTTGCTTTCTTGGCAGCGGCGGCGCACACCACGCGCCGTCGGCAAACCAAGGAGAAGGAACCATGTACGTTTGCCTGGCATGTTACGAGGACCGGTTGGCGTCGCTGTTCGAGAACGCCGCGTCCTTCCGGCTGTTCGACCTGACCCCGGACGGCGCATCCGCCGCCGGGGAGTTGGCCGTGCCCGCCGGGGACGCCCAGGCGCTGGGCCAGGCCATGGCCGACAAGGACGCCGCCCTGCTGGTCTGCGGCGGCATTTCCGGGCCGCAGCAGAGCCAGTTGGAGCAGCGCGGCATCGCCGTGGTGCCCTGGATCGGCGGCGGCGTGGACGAGGTGCTGGACGCCCTG
>CAYUIN010000190.1:0-5538 GCA_964444695.1 uncultured Desulfocurvus sp. | reverse complement strand
CAGCTCGTCCACGGGCAGCGCGCACATCCCGCCGTCGTCCAGCCGGGCCAGGGCCAGCCAGGCCCAGTCGTCCGCCTCCGGGCCGCGCGGGGCGTGCCCGGCCCAGGCGGCGGCGTGTTCCAGGATGGCCGCCGCGCGGTGCTCCGGCAGGTGCTCGCGGCGCACGCGCTCCCAGGCCGCGCGGCCCAGGGCCTCGGCCCGGCGCGGCTCGGCCAGCAGGGCCCGCACCTGGCCGTCCAGGTCCAGGATATCCCGGAATTCCAGCACTTCCCGCCCCGGCTCGAACAGCCGCTCCACCCCGCCCTCGACCTCCTGGTTGAGCACGGCGCAGCCGCAGGACGCGGCCTCGAACAGCCGGAAGTTGATCTCGCTGAAGATGGATTCGTTGGGCACCAGCCGGGCCCGGTCGTAGGCGTCCAGCATCTCCTGGGGCGTCAGCCCGTCCAGGTGCGTCAGGCCGTAGCGGCTGCGCAGGTGGTCCACCATGCGCCTGCGCACGGGGCGGTGCTCGGTGACGCGGCCCACCAGGCACAGGGCCATGTCCCGCCCGGACCAGGGCTTCCAGTCCCGCGCCGAGCCGTACCACGGCAGCCAGGCCGTACGCGGCAGGCCCGTGTCCGCCAGGCGGGCGGTCCAGGGCAACTGGCTGCACAGCAGGCCGTCGAACTGCCGGGCGTAGGCCTCGTGCCACCAGGCGTTGAGGTGCACGTCCACGGCCCAGAAGAGCTTGGGGCAGTCCAGCAGCCCCAGGCCGATGAGGATGGTGCGCGGGCCCAGGGACTCGCATTCCAGGACCAGGTCCGGCACAAACCCCTCGCGCGCCAGCAGGGCGGGCGCGTCCAGCGGCCCGGGCCCGGGGCGCACGGCCAGGACCTCGTGCCCCGCCTGCTCGAAGCAGCGGGCCATGACCGGCTGGTTGACCACGAAAATGCGCATCGCTGCCGCCTGGCTGGAGGGTTGGGACTTGGGCGCAGCCTAGCAGGAACCGTCCGGGAACCCAACAAAAACAAGGCCCGCCCCGGTGCCGGGACGGGCCGTGCCTCGCGCTGGCGCGCCGGGCGGCCTAGGCGCGGCCCAGGTAGCGGTCCGCCAGGGCCCCGGCGCGGTCGGCCAGGAATTTCATGTCCGGCTTGGAAATCTGCTCGTCCGCGCCCACGGCCTCGCCCTTGTGGCGCAGGCTGTCGGTGATCAGCGAGGAGAACAGGATCACGGGCAGTTCCTTGAAGTACGGGTCTTCCTTGATGCGCCGGGTCAGGCTGTGGCCGTCCATCACCGGCATCTCGATGTCGGAGATGATGACGTGCAGCATCTCGGACAGCGGAACCCCGGCCTGCTGGGCCTTCTCCTTGAATTTCAGGAGGTTTTCCCAGGCGTCCTGGCCGTTGCGGGTGGCCGTGACCTCAAAGCCCATCTTGGTCAGCGAGGACTGGATCATCCGCCGGATGGTGCCCGAATCATCGGAGATGAGGGTCTTGTAGACGAAATCCGCCCGGGCCTCGCCGTCCTCGATCTCGCGCAGGGCGAAGCGCGGGGCCAGGTCGCCGATGATCTTCTCCATGTCCAGGATGAAGACCACGCGGTCGTCGATCTTGACCACACCGGTGATGGACTCGCCGGTCATGTGCAGCATGTGGCGGCCCGGGGGCTCGATGCGGTCCCAGCCCAGGCGGTGGATGCGCGTCACGCCCGAGACCTTGAAGGCGTTGATCACGCCGTTGAACTCGGTGACCACGGCCTTGGGCTCGCCCGTATCGGCCTGGGTCTTGCCCAGGCTCCCGGCCAGGTCCACCAGCGGGATGACCCGGTTGCGCAGGTTGAACGTGCCCATGATGCTGGGTTTGTTCAGGTTGGGCATCTCCGTGACCTTGGGGCAACGGATGATTTCCAGGACCTTGGCCACGTTGATGCCGTAGTAGCCCCGGTAGCGCTCGCCGTCCGGCAGCATTTCCTCGATGTAGAACTCGACGATTTCGAGCTCGTTGGTGCCGGATTCCAGCAGGATGTCCGTCTGTGCCATGTCTCTCGCCCGGTGTTGCAGGTGGTGGTGGCCCGGCCGCGCGGCGCGGCGTGCGGGATGGTCGGGGGATTCTAGCACGAAGTGGCGGCTGTGGAAAGCCATGTCGGGAAAACCGCCGCCGTCCACACTGTGGAAAACTCGGCGACGGGGGAAGCCTGGGGCGCGCCGAAAAACGCGGACGCCCAGACGCGGTGCGGCAGGAACGAGGGCGGCGGCCCCGGCGCGGCTCAGCCCGCCGCGCGGCCCCGCCCGCGCCGGGCCAGGATCTCCTTGTACAGCGAGACGTAGGCCCGGGCCTGGGCGGCCAGGGGATAGCGCTGCAACACGGCGGCCCGGCTCAGACGGCGCACGGCGCCGGGCACCGGGTGCGCGGCCGTGGCCCAGCGGATGCCGTCGGCCAGGCCGTACACGTCGCCGCGCGGCACCAGCCAGCCGGTCTTGCGGTGCTCCACCATGTCCGGCATGCCGCCGATCTCGAAGCCCACCACGGGCGTGCCGCAGGACAGGGATTCCAGGACCACGTTGGGCAGGTTGTCCTCGATGGACGGCAGGACGTAGACGTCCGCGGCGCTGTACAGCAGCGCCAGCTGCGTCTCGTTGTTCACGTAGCCCGCCGGGATGACCGGGAACGGCAGGCGCGGCGCGCCCTCGCCCAGGTCGCCGAACATCGCCAGGACCAACCCCTCCCCGTGGCCGTTGACCTCCAGGATTTCCAGGGCGTCCACCAGGAAGCGCAGGCCCTTGCGGCGGTTGTGGATGCCCGCCGCGCCGAAGAGCACGACCTTGGCGTCCTGTTCGATGCCCAGCTCGCGGCGCACGGCGGCCTTGTCGTAGGGCTTGAAGACCTCCGTGGGCAGGCCGTAGGGGATGACGCGCAACGGCCTGCCCCCGAGCAGGGAACTGGCGTGGCAGCAGGCCGCCAGCCAGCGGCTGGGCGAGACCATGGTCAGGTCCAGCCCGGCGTAGGCCTGCTGCTTGATCTCATGGTAGCCGCGCGTGGGGTCGGCCTCGTCGTCGGAGCCGATCAGCGGGCAGGTGCCGCAGGATTTGAGGAACCGCCCGCAGCCCAGGGAATAATGGCAGCCGCCCGTGAACGGGTTCATGTCGTGCATGGTCCAGACGATGGGCTTGTGCGCCAGGAAGTCCAGGTCCCGGGTCAGGTCCGCCATGCCCGCCACCCAGTGGAAGTTGATCACGTCCGCCTCGCGCAGCAGGGGCACGTCGGCCAGGCGCGTGGAGGCATACGGGTCGGACAGCAGTTCCAGGTCCGGCGAGACGGCGTAGCCTTCAAGGTGCTTCAGCCAGCGGCGCGCGGCCAGGATCCAGCCCGGCCCGGTGACCTCGCCCTCCTCGGTGACGTCCCGGGGGACGACGCAATCCGGCGGGTCGGGCATCATATGGATGCGCTCGTCCTCGCCGCGCCGTTTGAGGACCACCATCCGGCTGTCCACGCCCTGGGCCACGAGGCCCTGGTGCAGACGCACGGCGCTGGTTCCGGCGCCGCCGTAGTGCTGCATGCACAGGTGCACGACCTTCATCGCCTCTCCTCCCCCGCGGCAGCGCCGCTCATGTGCCCGGCCTCCAGGCGAAGACCGAAAAACAGAATTTGTCCGACGCCAGGCGCGGGAACGGCGGGCGCTCCCCGGGTTCCAGCCAGGAGGCGTTCTCCAGGTCGGCCAGCACGTAGGCCAGCCCGGCGCGTTCCAGGATATCCAGGATGCCCGGCAGGCTCCCGCTCTCGTGGCCGAAGCGGTGGACCTCCATGATCAGCCGCCCCACCCGTCCGATGACGTCGACGCAGTCGGCCAGGATCTCGTATTCCGCGCCCTCCACGTCCAGCTTGAGCAGGTCCGGGGGCTCGGCCTCGATCACGTCGCGCAGGCGCACGCTGGGCACCGCCACCTGGGCGGGCCCGCCGTCGCCCACGTGGCCGGAATCGTCCATGGACATGGCGAAGCGCACGCCCGCGTCGTCGGTCCAGACCGCCGCGTGGCGCGGGGTGACGTTGCCCAGGCCCAGGGCCGCGACGTTTTTGGCGAGCATGGTGAAGATCTTGGGGTCGGCCTCGAAGGCCGTGATCCGCGCCCCGGGGAAGCGCGTGGCGAAAAAGGCGCTGGCGATGCCCACATGGGCCCCGCAGTCCAGGATCAACGGGGCCTGCGTGGCCGGGCGGAAGTCGTAGAACCCGCGCCCGAGGATCTGCACGCACTGGTGGTAGAAGCTGTGCAGGTCCGCGTAGTGCAGCAGGCGGCCGTCCACCCGGGCCGTGCCGGGCACGCGGCGCGGCAGGCGCCCGATGATCGGGGCCAGGGTCTCCAGGATCTGTTGCAGGCTGCCGTCCAGGGTCGGGAGCGTGGTCATCGCGCGGCCTCCCCGGCGCAGGGCTCGGCCTGGGCGGGCGCGCCGCCCCGCTGTCCCAGATGGCGGCGGACGATGGCGTCGAACCACGCCGCGCGGGCGGCCATGGAATGCTCGCCCAGGCAGCGCTCGCGGCCCCGCTCGGCGATGGCCCGGCGCTCGTCCGGGTGCGCCAGGTAGTGGGCCGTCTTGTCCAGCAGCTCGCGGGCGTTGTGGTAGGTCTCCACTTCCCGGCCGGGCTCGAAGAATTCGCCCAGGTTGCGCATGGCCTCGGTGAGCACGAAGACCCCGCTGCCCGCGGCCTCGAACAGGCGCATGTTGGCCGTGTCCTCGCCGCCGATGTCCACGGCCATGCCGGTGTCCGGGTCATGGCCGACGTGGGTGGCGCGGGCGTCGAAGGCGATGCGCCCGGCGCGCAGGGCGCGGTGCATGGCCGCGCCGTACACCGGCGGGCGCAGCCAGGGCCGCAGGTGCTGCGGCAGGTCGCGGTTCTGGCCGGAGAGGTGCAGCCCGCAGGAGAACCCGCCCGTGGGCCGGGCCGCCGCACGGGCCAGGGCGTCCAGGTAGCGGCCCCGGCGGCGGTGCTGCCCGGCGGTGTACTGGCCCACGAAGACCACGTCGGTGTCGGGCAAGGCGTCCTGCCCCACGCGGGCCAGATGCTCCGGCACGCCGGGGGCGAAATTCTCCGCCGCGCCCGCGCCCAGGCGCAGGGCGAAGTCCCGCAGCGGCCCGAGGCAGGAGAGCATCACGTCGATGCCGCGCCAGTCCGTGCCGGGCGGAATGTCCGCCGCGCGCCAGCCCAGGGTCAGGGCCGGGCGCGTGGCCAGGGAGCGCACGAAGGGCCCGTCGAAGGTCATGGGCTCGCTGACGTAGAGCACGTCGGGCCGAAACTCCTCGATCTGCATCCTGGCCACGGTGCGCACCCACTCGCCGCCGGGCAGGGGCAGGCCCCGGTCCAGCAGCCAGCGGCGCTGGGCGTAGGGGTTGTTGGCCACCACCAGCGCGGCCTCGTAGCCCAGCGGGGCCAGGTGCGGGGCGAGCATGTGCACGCCGCTGAAACCGTCGTCCACCAGGGCCCGGACCTGGGCCTCGTAGCTGGCCTCGGCCAGGGGCGTTTCGCGGAGGCGGGGCTGATCTACATCGACACGCAACTCGTTGGCGAC
>CAYUIN010000189.1:0-5542 GCA_964444695.1 uncultured Desulfocurvus sp. | reverse complement strand
GGTCCGCTGCACCTCCTGGGAGGAGCTGGAATCCATGATCGAGGAATTTCTGCTGGACAACGGCGGCCAATGATTCCAAGCTGTTCGCGTAAAGAACCGCCGCAAGACGGCCGAAAGGATTTCCAATGAAGGTCATTCTCGCCGAAACCGCCGGCGTCTGCATGGGCGTGAGCCTGGCGCTGAAGAAGCTCGACTCCGTCGTGGAAGAGAACACGGACGGCTGCACCATCTGCACCTTGGGACCGATCATCCACAATCCGCAGGTGCTGGGCGACTACGAAGCCAAGGGCGTGCGCCGCATCGCCGAGCCATCCGAGGCCGGGCCCGGCAGCAAGGTCGTGATCCGCGCCCACGGCATCCCCGTGGCCGTGGAGGAGGAGCTGGGGCGGCGCGGCGTGGACGTGGTGGACGCCACCTGCCCCAAGGTCAAGAAGGCCCAGCTGCTCATCGAGCGCCAGGCCCAGCTCGGGCGGACCCTGCTGCTCTACGGCGAGGAGAACCACCCCGAGGTGCGCGGCCTGCTGTCCTACGCCTCGGACGAGGCCCTGGTCTTCGATTCCCTGGAGGAACTGGAAGGCCGCCTGGCCCCGGACAAGGACTACGTCCTGGCCGCCCAGACCACGCAGGACAAGGAAGTCTTCCGCCAGATCAAGGAGTACGTGCAGCGGACCTCCAACCGTGAGCTGCCCGTGCTGGACACCATCTGCAACGCCACCCGCGTGCGCCAGGCCGAGGCCATCAAGATCGCCGGGGCCGTGGACGTGATGGTGGTGGTGGGCGGATACGAGAGCGGCAACACCCGGCGCCTGGCCAAGGTCGTGCGCGAACAGGGCGTGCCCTGCGTGCACGTGGAGACCGCCGACGAATTGGACCCCGCTGTTTTCAAGGGCTGCGCCACTGTCGGCTTGACAGCCGGGGCCTCAACCCATGATAAGACTATAGAACGGGTACGCGCCGCGCTGGAGGCGATGTAACCGAACCTCGCGCGGGAAAGAGCCTCCCGCGCTCCCCGGAGGCGCCATGTCGCAGACCAACATTCTTCTGGAAGCCGGCACCAACGAACTCGAGATCGTCGAATTCTTCATCAACGAGCGCGGTCCCGACGGCGAGCCCTACCAGGGCTATTACGGCGTCAACGTCGCCAAGGTCCTGGAGATCATCCGCAAACCGAAGATCACCGAGATGCCCGAGGTCAACCATCCCTCGGTGCTCGGCGCCTTCAACCAGCGCTCGCACATCATCCCCCTGGTGGACCTGGCCATGTGGCTGGGCAAGGACCGCCAGGAATCCGAGGCGCCCAAGGTCGTGGTCACGGAGTTCAACCAGGTGACCACGGCGTTCCTGGTCTCCGGGGTGACGCGCATCCACCGCATCAGCTGGGAAGAGGTGGAGCAGCCCAACCGCTACGTCTCCTCCCTGTCCAACAATTCCATCACCGGCGTGGTCAAGCTCGAGGGGCGCATCGTCTTCATCCTGGACCTGGAGAAGATCGTCGCCGACCTGAACCCCAGCCTGGGCCTGCGCCTGGACGAGACCATCGACTGGACCACCAACCAGGGCTACCGCGCCCTGGTGGCGGACGACTCGGCCCTGGTGCGCGAGATGCTGCGCGACCTGCTGCAGAAGGCGGGGTTCATCGTGGAGACGGTGAACAACGGCCGCCTGGCCTGGGAGCGGCTGCAATCCATCCGCGAGGCCGCCGAGCAGGACGGCCGCCCGCTGTGGGACTACATCAACGTCCTGGTCTCGGACATCGAGATGCCCAGCATGGACGGCCACAACCTGACCAAGCGGGTCCGCGAGGACCATCTGCTGCGCGATCTGCCGGTGATCCTGTTCTCCTCGCTGATCACGGACAAGCTGCGCCACAAGGGCCTGGCCGTGGGCGCGGACGAGCAGGTCTCCAAGCCGGAAGTCTCCAAGCTGGCGCTGCGCGCCAAGGAAATCATCGAGCGCCGCATGGACGGCGAGCGCTTCGACAGGGCCGAGGCCTAGGCCCGTCCCGCCGCAGCGACCATGCGCATCGCCCTGTTGCAACAAAATCCCGTGGTCGGCGACCTGCCGGGCAACGCCGCGCTCATCGAGGACGCCGTGCGCCGCGCCGCCGCCCAGGGCGCGGACCTGTGCGTGACGCCGGAGCTGGCGCTGCTGGGCTACCCCCCGCGCGACCTGCTGCTCTCCCCCGCCTTCGTGCGCGCCGCCGGGCGCCGCCTGGAGGAGCTGGCCCTGACCCTGGACAACGCCCCGCCCGTGCTGGTGGGCACGGCCCTGCCCAACGACACCGGCCTGGGCCGCCCACTGCGCAACAGCGCGGCGCTGCTGCGCGCGGGCCGCGTCCAGGCCGCGTTCCACAAGACCCTGCTGCCCACCTACGACGTCTTCGACGAGGACCGCTATTTCGAGCCCGGCCCGGGCCCGCGCTGTTTCGAGCTCATGGGGCGGCGCATCGGCGTGACCATCTGCGAGGACCTGTGGAACGACTCGGAGTTCTGGGCCGAGCACCGCTACGCGGGCGACCCGATGCGCACCGTGGCGGCCATGGGCGCGGGGGTGGTAGTCAACCTTTCGGCCTCGCCGTTCACCCTGGGCAAACAGGACGTGCGCCAGAAGATGCTCTCGCACACCGCGAAGAAGTACCGCCTGCCGCTGCTCTACGCCAACCAGGCCGGGGGCGACGACGACCTGATCTTCGCCGGGCGGAGCATGGCCTTCGGCCCGGACGGCGCCCTGGTGGGACGCGGCCTGGGGTTCGAGACGGACCTGCTGCTGGTGGACCTGGGCGACGACGGGACCATGTCCGTGGGCCGCGTGGAGGACGACGAGTTCGGCCCCGAATCCGAGACCTGGCGGGCGCTGGTCCTGGGGACGCGGGACTACGCGGGCAAATGCGGCTTCGGCCGCGCGCTGCTGGGCCTGTCCGGCGGCATCGACTCCTCGCTGACGGCCGCCGTGGCGGCCGAGGCCCTGGGGCCGGAGAACGTGCTCGGCGTGCTGATGCCCTCGCCCTGGTCCAGCCCCGGCAGCGTGGACGACGCCCTGGCCCTGGCCGCGAACCTGGGCATCCGCACCGAGACCATCCCCATCGAGCCGCTGATGCGCGCCTTCGACGAGGCCCTGGCCGGGCCCTTCGCCGGGCGCGCGCCGGACGTCACGGAGGAGAACGTGCAGGCCCGCATCCGGGGCAACCTGTTGATGGCGCTGTCCAACAAGTACGGCTCGCTGCTGCTGACCACGGGCAACAAATCCGAGCTGGCCGTGGGCTACTGCACCATCTACGGCGACATGTCCGGCGGGCTGGCCGTGATCTCCGACGTGCCCAAGACGCTGGTCTTCGCGGTGTCGCGCTGGCTGAACGGGGCGCGCGGCAGCGAGGTGATCCCCGCCGCCGTGCTGGACAAGCCGCCCTCGGCGGAGCTGCGCCCGGGCCAGAAGGACCAGGACTCCCTGCCGCCCTACGAGGTGCTGGACCCGATCCTGGACCGGATGGTGGTGCACCGCGAGAGCCCCGAGGAGATCATCGCCCAGGGCTTCGACGAGGCCGAGGTGCGGCGCGTGGCGCGGCTGGTGTCCGTGGCCGAGTTCAAGCGCCGCCAGGCCGCCCCGGGGCTGAAGATCACGGACCGGGCCTTCGGCACGGGCTGGCGCATGCCCCTGGCCAGCCGCCTGCGGACCTAGGGCCTGTGGGCAGGCGGGCGAACGCAAAGAAAACGCCGCTGGCAAGCGGCGTTTTTTTGTGTCCTTCTTGCGCGGGCGGGGTCAGAGGTTGCCCACGCCGATGCTGCGGTCCTTGGGGTCCCAGTAGAAGCGGCAGGCGGGCAGCGCGTTCTCGATGTGCAGGGACTTGCCGCCCATCTTGATGACCACGCCGGGGTGGGCCGTGCCCCGGATGATGATCTGCCCCTCGCTGATGCCCTCGACCACGCTGCGGGCCATTTCCGCCAGCTCGACGGAGACGATCCGCAGCCGGGCCCGGGCCTTTTCGCCGCGCTCCAGGATCTTCTTGATGTTCGCGCGTTTGTCCGGGCTGAGCTTGGCGATCTTGTCCGGGGTGAGTTCCGAAAAATACTTGGAGATCTGCATCACCTGGCGCTTGAGGGCCCGCTTCTCCTGGATCAGCCGCATGGCCTTGTCGTCCTCGCGGGTCAGGACCAGGGTCGTCTCCACGCCCACGTAGGACCCGACCTCGTAGGCCTCGATGCCGCGCCCGCTGACCACCGTCCCGCCCATGATCCGGCCCCGGGGGTCCGTGACCTTGACGAAACCCTCGGCCCGGACCTTGAACCCGGCCTGGACGTCGCTGCGGGCGATGTAGCGGGCCACGGTGACGTCGCCTCCGGCCAGGATGCGCGCGTTCTGGGCGAAGAAGGCCTGGACGTTGCCGTGGGCCCGGACCTCGGAGCGGCCGTCCCCGGCCATGACGATGCCGCCGCGCACGGCGAGGTCGCCCCCGGCGAGGATGGCCGCGTCCTCCACGGCGCCGTCCACGAACACGCTGGCCGGACTCTCCACGGCGAACCCCGAGCGCACGGAGCCCTGGATGCGCACCGAGCCCTTCTGCACGCGCACGTTGCCGGACTCCAGATCCACGTCGCCGGGAATGACCACCAGGTCCGAGACCTCGATGACGCCCCGGGCCATGACCACCACGCCGTCGGCCTGGGAGCGGTACAGGGTCCCGCTCTCCTCCTCCTCCACAAGCTCGACGTTCTTGCCGGCCTTGAGCGGTGCGGCCTTGCCCGCGCGGGCCGGGAGTTCCTTGCCCATGACGTCCATGCCCGGCTCGCCCGCGGTGGCCGGGTGCAGGCGCACCAGGTCCTGCCCGGTTTCCGCCACGGGGATGTAGCCGCGCTCGCGAAAATCCATGCGGTCCTGCTCGTCCACGATGCCCAGGCTGCGCTCCTGGCTGTACAGCACCTCCTGGCGGGCGTCCTGGCCGTGCAGCGGCTCGCGGCCCCGGGCCATGGTCACGCCCCGGATGGCACCGTCCTTTTCCTGGGCCTTCTCCACGGCCAGTTGCAGGTCGTCCAGCTGGATGCCGTAGACCACGCCCATCCCTTCCAGCTCCTCCTCGATGCGCCGCAGGCTGATGATGGCCCCGGCGGCGTCCTTGGCGTGCACGTCGCCCACCACGGAGAGCTTGTCCTTGGCGACGCGGATCATGGGCCGCACGGTGAGGGTGCCTTCGTCGAGGATGACCATGCCGCTGACTGCGGCGGTGAGGGTGCCGTCCCAGCCCTTGGTGCAGCCCGGTTCCGGGCCGAGGACGATGTCCTTGGGATCGGGGGCGTGGGGCGGGGGCACCTCGTTGCCCGCCAGGTCGCTGCCGACCTCCGGGCGGCGCAGGGGGTGCAGCCTGGCGAAGGCCATCTCCGGAAACACGGGTCGGGTCAGGTCCAGCAGCGGTTCGAGGCGCGCGTCCATGGGGCTCACAGGGTGCGTCCCCCGGGCGATGACCACCATCCGCCCGTCCTTGCCGGAGCGCAGCATGTCCACGGCGCGCTGTGCGGCATCGACGTCCACCGGGATGACGACGCCCGCCCGG
>CAYUIN010000188.1:0-5545 GCA_964444695.1 uncultured Desulfocurvus sp. | reverse complement strand
TTAAGGAAATTATTTCCTTGAGCGGGGTTTGGGGCAGAGCCCCAAAATACGGGGTGCGGGGCGGAGCCCCGTCTGCCTTGTGCGTCCGCCGCGCCGTCTCGCCTCTGGGCGAACCGGGGTCAGCCTTGGCCGAAGAGGCGGGCTTGGAGGGCGGCGATGTTTTTGACGGTGGCGGGATGCAGGGCCGGGGCGTAGCCGAGGCGGGAGGCCTGGCGCAGGCGGGCGTCGTGGTTGGCGACGGGGCGGATCTGGCCGTTGAGGTCGATTTCGCCCCAGACCACGGCGCCTTCGGGCAGCGGGCGGTCGTAGAAGCTGGACAGCACGGCGGCGACGATGGCGGCGTCCAGGGCGGGGTCGGCGAGTTTCATGCCGCCGCCGATCTTGGCGTAGATGTCCACGGTGGAGAGGTTCAGGCGCAGTTTCTTTTCGACGACGGCCAGCAGCAGGTGCAGGCGGTTGGCGTCGAAGCCCAGGGCGGTGCGCCGGGGGATGGCCAGGAAGGTCTTGGAGACCAGGGCCTGGACCTCCACGGCGAAGGGCCGCTGCCCGGAGACGGCCATGCACAGGGCGGCGCCGGACAGGCCGGGGTCGCGGTCGGCGAGGAAGAAGGTGGACGGATCGCCCACGATTTCCATGCCGCTGCCGGTCATGTGGAAGAGCAGGATTTCGTGTGCCGGGCCGAAGCGGTTCTTCATGACGCGCAGCATGCGGAACAGGTGCTGGCGGTCGCCTTCCAGGGACAGGACGGTGTCCACCATGTGTTCCAGGAGCTTGGGCCCGGCGATCTGCCCGTCCTTGGTGACGTGGCCCACGAGGACCAGGGTGGTGCCGCATTTCTTGGCCTGTTCGGCCAGGGCGGTGGACACGGCGCGGACCTGGGAGACGCTGCCCGGCAGGCCGTCCACGGCCTCGCTGGACAGGGTCTGCACGGAGTCCACGACCATCAGGTCCGGGGGCTCGGCCTCGGCCAGGGCGGCCAGGGCGTCTTCGGCGCGGGTGGTGGCCATGGCCAGCAGTTCCGGGCAGAGCAGGTCCAGGCGCTGGGCGCGGGAGCGGATCTGGGCCAGGGATTCCTCGGCGGAGACGTAGACGGCGGTGCGCCCGGTGCGGGCCAGGTTGCCCACCAGTTGCAGCAGCAGAGTGGATTTGCCGATGCCGGGCTCGCCCGCCAGGAGCACGACCCCGCCGGGCACGAAGCCCTTGCCCAGGACCTCGTCCAGGGCTTCCAGGCCGCTGGAGAAGGCCACGGCGCGGTCGGTGCGCAGGTCGGCCAGGGGTGCGGGGCGGTTTTCGGCCAGGGCGGTGGCTGGGGTCGGGCGGGCGCCCTTGGCGCCCGGGGCGGGCCGTTGCTCCGTGCGTTCGGCCAGGGTGTTCCAGGCGCCGCAGCCGGCGCACTGGCCCTGCCACTGGTGGGAGCGCGCGCCGCATTCGGAGCAGACGTAGACGCGCTTGGTCTTCATGGACACCGGGCCCGGCCTAGAGGTCGACGTTGTGGGCCGCGACGACCTTGACGTTGAATTCCGCCAGGGAGTCCGGGGGATTGAAGAACACGACCATGAACGGCGTGGAGCCGCCGGGCTGGATATTGACGTTGTTGGCGCCGATGCCCGCCTCGTTGTTCAGGGCCTCGTCGATCTCGGTCTCGGAGAGGGTCTGGAGCTGGAAGAGGTCGATGGAGTTGCCGCATTTGAGGCGCCTGACCGCCAGTTCCTTGTTCTGGGCGTCGTAGAGCCCGGCCTCGATCTCGATGAGTTCCTTGGGCGTCTCGAAGAGGTTCACGGCCTTGCCCTGGATGACGAACAGGCGCCCGGCCTTGTCGTTGTCCACGTAGTACTGCTTGATGGATTCCAGGGAGATCTTCTTGACCTGTTCGGCCATGGCCATGGCCTCGGCCTCGGGGGAGGCGGGCTTGTCGGCGTCCGCGCCCAGGCCCAGCAGCCCGGGGGCGAAGAACCACACGCCCGCGCCGCCCGCGCCCAGCAGCAGGACCAGCACGGCGGCGACGATCCCGATGAGCTTGCCCTTGCCGCCCTTGCCGCCCTTGGCTTTTTTCTTCTTGGAGGTCGCGGCGCCGAAGTCCAGGGACAGGCCGCCGGAATCGCCGTCGGCGTCGTCTTCGGCTTCGAGGTCGTCGGCCGCCTGGGCCTTGGCGCCGCGCGGGGCCGGGGCCTCGTCCTCGTCCAGGGCGTCGCCCAGGGAGCTCAGCAGGTCGTCGTCGTCCGCGCCGAAGTCGTCGCCGAGTTCGAGGTCGTCATCCGGCGCGGAGAGGTCCGGCTCCGGGGCCGGGGCCGGAGCGGCCTTGCCCTTGGGCCGCACGTCGAAGACGTTGTCGCACACCGAACAGCGGACCTTGCGCCCGGACGGGGGCACGAGGGCGTCGTCGAGATTGAACGTGGACGCGCAGCTTGGGCACTCGATGATCATTGGCGACTCGCTTGGGTGCGTTCCATGGCCCCGGGGTCAGCTCCCCTGGGGTTCGAGTTCGTAAATCGCGTCGAGCTCGCGGTAGCGCTCGGCATAATCCATCCCATAGCCGACGATGAAGCCTTTTTCCAGTCGGAATCCCGGGAACTCGACGTCCAGGGCGACTTCGCGGCGCTCGTACTTGTCCACCAGGGCCGCGATGCGCAGGCTTTTTGGCTTGCGCTCGGCGAAGGTGCGCTTGAGAAAATCCATGGACCGGCCGCTGTCCACGATGTCTTCCACCACCAGGACGTGCTTGCCCTGGATGGTGGTCTCCAGGTCCTTGGAGAACACCAGCTCCCCGCTGTCGGTGCCCTTGCCGTAGCTGGCCAGGCGGATGAATTCCAGTTCCAGCTCCAGGTCGATGTGGCGCACCAGGTCCGCGAAGAACAGGAACGCGCCCTTGAGCACGCAGACGACGGTCAGCGGTTCGCCGTCGTAGGTCGTGGTGATCTCGCGGCCCAGCTCCCGAACCCGGGCCTGGATGTCCTGTGCACAGATCACCGTGGTCAACGTATCGGCCATCTGGTCAAATCCTTTAATATGCTCGCACTATTACAGGTTCCGCCCGGGATGACAAGGCCCGCCTAGAGGCTGAGCAGCATCGCGATTTCGTCGCATTCCGGGAACTTGGGGCAATTGAGGCAATCGGCCCAGACCTTCTGGGGCAGGACGTCCTTGCCCACCTCCTCGAAGCCCAGGCGGGCGAAGAAGCCCGGGACGTAGGTCAGGGTGAAGACGCGGTACACGCCGAACAGCACGGACTCGGACAGGCAGGTCTCCACCAGCCTGCGGCCCCAGCCGCCCTTCTGGGCCTCGGGGTCCACGGCCAGGGAGCGGATCTCGGCGATGTCCTCCCAGCAGATGGCCAGGGCGCAGCAGCCGTGGACCTTCTCGCCCTCGCGGTCCACGAGCACGAAGAAGTCGCGCAGCTTGCCGTAGAGGTCGTTCAGGGACCGGGGCAGCAGCTCGCCGCGCCCGGCGCATTGCATGAGCATGCCGTGGATGCCGCGCACGTCCTGCATCTTGGCCTTGCGGATGTACAACTCGCTCAACTCTTTTTCTCCGTCAGCAGCTTGGTGACGAGGGTCTTGAGGTCGGCGGCGCCCACCACGCCCTCGTGGGAGGCGGCCAGGGTGCCGTCCGGGCCGTAGACGATCAGCCGGGGGATGGTGCCCACGCGGTACAGGCGGGACACGGACTCGGCGGCGCGGCGCACCGGGTAGGCGAATTCGGTCTTGGACACGAAGCCGGAATAGGCCACGGGGTCCTCGTCCACGGACAGGCCGACCAGCAGCAGCTCGCCCTCGTCGAAGGCGGCGCGCAGGGTGTTCAGCTCGGGGATCTCCGAGCGGCACGGGGCGCACCACGAGGCCCAGAAGCAGAGCACGGCCACCTTGCCCTTGGCCCCGGCCAGCATGCGCACCACGTCCATGGAGCGCAGGATGGCCATGGTGCCGGTCTCCTGCAGGGGATCGGCGGCCTGGGCCGGGGCGGCGCGCAGCGGGCCGAGAAGCGCCAGGCAGGCCAGGGCGGCCACGATGAGACGCGAAATGCGGGACACGGACATCTCCTCGCCGGCCTAGGCGGTCAGTTCCAGGGCCAGCTTGACGCAGCTCACGGCGTCGCGGCTGTAGCCGTGGGCGCCGATGGAGTCCGCGTAGTCCCGGGTGACGACGGCGCCGCCCACGAGGACCTTGCAGTCCAGCCCGCGTTCGCGCACCAGGTCCACGGTGTCCTTCATGCGGACCATGGTCGTGGTCATCAGCGCGGACAGGCCGATGATCGCCGCCTGCTCGCGCTCGGCGGCGGCGACGATGGCCGGGGCGGCCACGTCCTTGCCCAGGTCCACGACGTTGAAGCCGTTGTTGCGCAGCATCAGGATCACGATGTTCTTGCCGATGTCGTGGATGTCGCCCTCGACGGTGGCCATGATCACCGTGGCCCGGGGCTTGCCCCCGGCCTGTTCCAGCAGCGGGCGCAGGTGCTCGAAGGCGGTCTGCATGGTCTCGGCCGATTGCAGCAGCTGCGGCAGGAAGTATTCCTTGCGCTCGTATTTGTCGCCGACCTCGGTGATGGCCGGGATCAGCTTTTCGCCCACCAGGGCGAACGGGTCCGCGCCCTGGTCCAGCTCGGCCTGGAGCATGGGCACGATGGCCTGCCCCGCGCCGCGGATCACGGCCTCGCCCAGGGTTTTGGGCGGCTGCGCGGCAGCGGGCCCGGTGGTCACGGCGCCGCCCGCGCCCGGAGTCCACTCGGCGTATCCGGCCACGAAGCCCTTGGCCTGCGGGTCGCGGGCCAGCAGCACCTCGGAGGCGGCCAGGCTTTCGCGCAGGCGACCGGAGCCGGGGTTGGCGATGAACGAATTGAGCCCCGCGCCCAGGCCCATGGTCAGGAAGGAGGCGTTCAGCAGCTCGCGCGCGGGCAGGCCGAAGGAGATGTTGGACAGCCCGCAGGTGGTGGCCAGGCCCCAGCGCTGGCGGCAGTGGCGGATGACCTCCAGGCAGGCCAGGGCGGACTGCGGCTTGGAGGACACGGTGAGCACCAGGGCGTCCACCACGATCAGCCGCCGGGGGATGCCCATGGCGTCCGCCTGCTCCAGCAGCTCGGCGATGATCTCCAGGCGCTCGGCGGCGCTGACGGGCAGCTTGCGGCCCTTGAGGGGCAACAGGATGAACGGCGCGCCGTACAGCTTGCACAGCGGGCCCAGGGCCTCCAGGCGCCCCGGCTCGCCGCTGATGGAGTTGACCAGGGGCGTGCCCGGACAGGCGTCCAGCGCGGCGCGCACGGCGTCGATGTTCGTGGAGTCGATGCACAGCGGGGTGTCCACCCGCGCGGCCAGGGCCTGGACCAGCTCGGGCAGCAGCGCGGCCTCGTCCACCATGGGCGCGCCCACGTTGACGTCCAGGATGCCCGCGCCCATGGCGGCCTGCTCCTCGGCCAGGCGCACGGCCTCGTCGAAGCGGCCTTCCTGAAGCTGGGCGGTCAGCTCCTGCTTGCCCGTGGGGTTGATGCGCTCGCCGATGATCACGGCCTGGCGCCCGGCGCCCATGGCCGTGGACGTGAAACGCGAGGTGACCAC
>CAYUIN010000187.1:0-5556 GCA_964444695.1 uncultured Desulfocurvus sp. | reverse complement strand
CCCCGCTCCCCGTTTCGCCGCGCCTCGCCTCGCCGCCCGTCTTGACCGCGCGGGCGGGGCGCATTACGTCGCGGGCATGTGTGCTGCGAAGCGAGCGAGGTTGGCCGTGTTGGGGCTGGACGGGGTGCCGTTGGAGTTGGCGCTGCGGCTGTCGCGTCTGGGGGTGACGCCGAACCTGGCGCGCATCGCCCTGGCGCCGGGGACGGCGGCCATGCGGGCGGAATTGCCGGAGCTTTCGCCGGTGAACTGGACGAGTCTGGCCACGGGGGTGGGCCCTGGGGAGCACGGGGTGTTCGGGTTCACGCGGCTGGACCCGCAGACGTATCAGACGGCGGTGGCGGACGCGGGGTGCGTGCGGGTGCCCACGGTGTTCGAGCGGCTGGGGGCGCTGGGGTTGTCGAGCCGGGTGGTGAACCTGCCGAACACGTATCCGGCGCGGCCCATGCGCGGGATGCTGGTGGCGGGGTTCGTGGCGCCGGAGCTGTCGCGGGCGGTGTATCCGCCGTTTCTGGCCGGGCCGCTGGCCGAGGCCGGGTACCGGCTGGAGGCGGACACGGCGCGCGGGGCGGCGGATGCGGACTTTCTGCTGGCGGACCTGGCGGCGACGCTGGACTCGCGGCGCGCGGCGCTGGACCTGTTGTGGCCGGACCTGGCCTGGGACCTGTTCGTGTTCGTGCTCACGGAGACGGACCGGCTTTTTCATTTCCTTTATGATGCGGTGGAGGATGCGGGGCATCCGCGCCATGCGGGGTGCATGGAGTTCTTCCGGCGCTGGGACGCGGTGATCGGGGACTTCCTGGACCGCTACGAGGCCCTGCCCGGGCCCAAGGCGCTGCTGGCCCTGGCGGACCACGGGTTCACGCGGCTGGTCACGGAGGTGGACGTCAATTCCTGGCTGGCGCAGCAGGGCTTGGCGCGGCTGTCCGGCGCGCATGCGGGGGAGAACGACGCCACGGCGCTGTGTTCGGACTCGCAGGCCCTGGCGCTGGACCCGGGGCGGGTGTATCTGCACACGCGCAGCCGGTTCCCGGCCGGGCCGGTGACGCCCGCGCAGGCCCCGGGGCTGACGGAGCGCATCCGCGAGGGGCTGCTGGGGCTGCGGTTCGAGGGGAGGCCTGTGATCCGCGCGGTGCATGGGCGCGAGGAGCTGTATCCCGGGCCGCTGGGGGACGTGGCGCCGGACCTGGTGGCGGAGCCGCATCCGGGCTTCAGCCTGACGGCGAAGTTCGACGGGCGGCCGGTATTCGGGCACCGTGGGCGCACCGGGGCGCACACGGCGGACGGGGCCTTCGTGCACTGGGCGCCGGGGCCCGGCCTGCCCACGCCCGCAAGGCCCCGGGAGGCGGGCAAACTGATCCTGGACTTTTTCGGCGCCTGCCAGCAAACTGTCCCCGGCCGTGCGGCTCCGCCCCGTGGGCGTTGAGGCCGCGCCGCCGCCACATCCTGCACCATGCCCGACTTCAAAAGCGACCTGAACGAGGCCCAGTACGAGGCCGTGACCCACGAGGGCGGCCCGCTGCTGGTCATCGCCGGCGCGGGCTCGGGCAAGACGCGGACCATCGTCTACCGCCTGGCGCACCTGGTGTCGCGCGGCTGCCCGCCGGACTCCATCCTGCTGCTGACCTTCACCCGCAAGGCGGCGCAGCAGATGCAGGAGCGCGCCGGGCTGCTGCTGGGCGCCTCGGGCCTGGCCGGGGTCACGGGCGGGACGTTCCACGGCTTCGCCTATTCCATGCTGCGGCGCTTCCCGGGCGCGCTGGGCCTGCCCGAGCGGCTGTCCATCATGGACCAGGCCGACGCCGAGAACGCCGTGCGCGATCTGCGCGACGACCTGAAGCTCGGCAAGGGCGACCGTTCCTTCCCCAAGAAAAGCACGGTGCTGGGGCTGATCTCCAAGGCCCGCAACAAGGAGCGCTCCCTGTCCAGCGTGTTGCAGGACGAGGCCTACCACCTGTTGCGCTACGAGGAGGAGCTGGACCGCATCGCCGGGGCCTACGCGGACTTCAAGCTGCGCCACGGGCTGCTGGACTACGACGACCTGCTGTTCAAGCTGGAGGCGCTGCTGCGCGGTCACGAGCCCGCGCGTGAGTCCGCCCGGCGGCGCTTCGCGCATCTGATGGTGGACGAGTACCAGGACACGAACCTAGTCCAGGCGCGGCTGGTGCGCCTGCTGGCCGGAGACGGCGGGGACGTGATGGCCGTGGGCGACGACGCCCAGTCGATCTACGCCTTCCGAGGCGCGAACGTTCACAATATCCTGAATTTCCAGACCATGTTCCCCGGGGCCCGACTGGTGCGCCTGGAGCGCAACTACCGCTCCACGCAGCCGATCCTGGACCTGACCAACGCCATCCTGGAACAGGCCGAGCTGCGCATCAAGAAGACGCTGTACTCCGAGCGCAAGGACGGCCCGCGACCGCGCCTGGTGCGCACCATCTCCGACCGCTCCCAGGCCGGGGCGGTGGTCTCGCGGGTGGTGGAGCTGGGGCGCAAGTATCCCATGAGCGAGATCGCCGTGCTGTTCCGCGCCGGGTACCATTCCTTCCCGGTGGAGGTGGCGCTGAACAAGCTGGGCATCCGCTTCTGCAAGTACGGCGGCATCCGCTTCACCGAGGCGGCGCACATCCGCGACGTGCTGGCCTTCCTGCGCCTGGCGCGCAACCCGGCGGACCTGCCCGCGTTCCAGCGCGTGCTGGAGCACGTGCCCGGCGTGGGGCCCAAGACCTGCGCCCGGCTGTACGACGCGCTGCTGCACGGCGACGAGAAGCGCCTGCGCACGGCCCGGGCCAAGAACGAGCCCCTGGCCGACACGCTGGACTTCCTGGACCTGCTGCGCGGGGCCGAGGGCAGCCCGGCGGCGCTGCTGGCGCGCGTGATGGACTTCCACCAGCCGGTGCTGGAGAAGAAGTACCTGGACGACTGGCCGCGCCGCCAGGCCGGGCTGGAGCAGCTCGCGCGCATCGCCGCCGGGTACGAGAGCCTGGATTCCTTCCTGGCGGACATCTCGCTGGAGAACCCGGAGAGCGACCGCGACGAGGACCCCGAGGAGGCCCTGACCCTGTCCACGGTGCATTCGGCCAAGGGGCTGGAATGGTCGGCGGTGCTGGTCATCGACCTGGTGCAGGACCGCTTCCCCTCGCGCCACGCCCTGACGCGGGCCGAGGACCTGGAGGAGGAGCGCCGCCTGCTCTACGTGGCCTGCACCCGGGCCCGCGAGGAGCTGACCCTGTTCGTGCCCTCGGTGCTGTACAACCAGTACAACGGGGCCACGGAGCCCGCCGTGCCCAGCCCGTTCGTCAGCTGCCTGCCCGCGCGGGTGGTGGAGCAGTGGCGCGAGGGATTCAGCGGCACGGTGACCCGCGTGGACGACGCCGCGCCACGTCCGGCGTCGCCCGCCGCCCCCGGCGACGAGGGCGACCGGGGCGGCGCTCAGGACGATCCGCCCCCGGCCCCGCGCGCGGGGTCCGTGCTCTCGCCGCACCGCCTGGGCCATTGCAGGCACAAGATTTTCGGACGCGGGAAGATCGTCGCCGTGGTGGACGGCGGCAAGTACCGCGTGAACTTCCCCGGCTTCGGGTTGAAGGTCATCCTGGCCGACTTCCTGGAGCTGGAATAAGCCCGTCCCCCCGGCCCCCCGGCCCACCGCTCCGCTTCGCCTCCGAAAAGTGGGAGGCCCCTTGATTTTTTTGAGATTGAGGGCAATATTGGGAGAAGCAATAGATTGTAATCCGGGGGACCGACCGGCGCGGGTCCGCGCTCCTCCGTCACGCTTCACCAGACCCCGAGGGGAGTGCAGCCCATGTCCTTTTTCCGCTGTCTCATGAAGGAATGCCCGGTTCCGGAGATGTTCGGCGAGATCTTGATGCGCGAGGGGCTCATCGACCAGTCCCAGCTCAGCAAGGCCATCGAGCATCAACAGAAGACCGGCTCCCTGGATCCCGCCGCCGGGCTGGCGCGCAGCGCCGTGCAGCTGGGCTTCACCACGGAGGCCGAGGTCCTGGCCGTGCTGGACAAGGTCTACGGCGTGAAGACCACCGTCCTGGACGAGAACGTCCAGGGCCTGATCGACGAGGCCGTACGCAAGAACTTCCTGGCCCGGATGCGCATCCCCATCCGGGTCAAGCTGTCCGTGACGCTGGCCTTCTTCCTGCTGGTGACCATGCTGGTGCTGTCCTACTTCATGCTCCAGCGCCAGGCCGACAACCTGTACAAGGAGTCGGTCAAGGCGGGCAAGATCAGCCTCAACTACTTCAAGACCCAGGCCAAGGTCCCGCTGCTCAACGACGACACCCTGACGCTGAACTCGCTCATCGACGAGGCCCAGGACGTCGAGGGCGTGACCTACGCCATCATCGTGGACCGCGACGAGGTCATCAAGGCCGACAAGGACCTGACCAAGCTGGGGCGCAAGCTGGTGATGAGCGGGCGCATCGGCGAGACGACCACGGAGGCCGACGGCTCGTCCTACTTCCGGCGCGAGCTGCTCTCCGGCGAGGATATCCTGAACCTGTCCTCCCCGGTGGAGTTCCAGGGCAAGGTCCTGGGCACGGTCCACGTGGGCATCTCCCTGAGCTTCATCCAGGACCGCATCGAAAACGAGCGCGTGTTCATCTACATGATGACCGTGGTCTTCTTCCTCATCGGGATGGCCGTGGCGGGCCTTCTGGGCACCAACTTCTCGCGGCCCATCTCGCGGCTGGTGGTGGCCACCAAGGAGATTTCCAACGGCAACTTCCAGCACAAGGTGGACTTCCGGCGCAAGGACGAATTCGGCGACCTGGGCCGCGCGTTCAACTTCATGAGCCATGAGCTGTGGCTCAAGTCCATCATGCGCGAGAGTTTCGGCCGCTACGTGTCCACGACGATCCGCGACCTGATCCTGGCCGACCCGGAGAGCATGTGGCTCAAGGGTACCAAGTCCGAGGCCACGATCATGTTCGCGGACGTGCGCGGCTTCACCAAGTATTCCGAATCCAACGACCCGGCCGTGATCGTCGAACAGCTCAACGAGTTCTTCGACATCGCCGCCAAGTACATCGAGAAGCACAACGGCTACATCGACAAGTTCATCGGCGACGAGGTCCTGGCCGTGTTCGGCGGCCTGCCGGACTACAAGGGCGACCACGCCGTGAACGCCGTGCGCGCCGTGTGGGAGATGCAGCGCGAGCTGGCCGGGCGCGACCACGACAAGAACCCGGTCCTGGGCCGCGTGGGCGCCTCGGTGAACACCGGCGAGGTGGTCTCGGGCAACATCGGCTCCGAGGTGCGCATGGAGTACACGGTCATCGGCGACACGGTGAACGTGGCCTCGCGGCTGAACGCCCTGGCCGGACCGAACAAGATGGTGCTCAGCGAATCGACCTTCGCCCGCGTCAAGGGCATCGTGGCCACCCAGATGCTCCAGCCGCAGATGGTCAAGGGCAAGTCCAAGCCGTTGCAGCCCTACGAGGTGCTGGACGTGCTGGCTGTCGGCCAGGGCCCGGCCCCGGCGCCCAAGCCCTTCGCGGGCGAGGGCGTGGCCGCGCCGCCGCCGCCCAAGGCCGGACCGGCCGTGGC
>CAYUIN010000186.1:0-5572 GCA_964444695.1 uncultured Desulfocurvus sp. | reverse complement strand
AGCGCCTTGAAACGCTCGGGCGGGAAGGCGTCGTAGGGGTGCGGGTAGCCGTCGGCGATGCCGAAGATGCACTCGCAGTCGCCGATCAGGTTGCGCACGCGGCGGATGTAGCGGTCCGGGGCGTCCAGCTTCTCGGAGTGGACCCGGGCCAGCCAGCGGCCGAACTCCCGGGCCAGCTTGAGGTCCGCCTCCTGGAAGTCCCCGCCCCGGATGCGTTCCAGCTCGTGGAAGTAGTCCGTGCCGTCGAGCTTCTCGTTGACGATGAACAGCTCGCGCACCCCGCGCAGCGGCACCAGCCGCCCGCGCGGGCCCACGAAGCCCATGCCCAGGGGGCGCACGTGGCGCTCCATGCGGGCCCCGGTCTCGTACTGGAACATCACGATGCGCGCCCGGTCCCAGTAGTCCTGGTGGCCGTAGCGGTCGCCGCGCATCAGCGAGATCACGGCCTCGCCCACCTTGCCCCCGCGTTCCCAGCGGATCAGGATCGGCTTGCCGTAGCCGAAGTCCTTGATGCCCTGCTCGTCCAGGGACCCGATGGCGCCCATGGCCACCAGGCGCACGTCGTCGCCCAGGGCCTCGCGCAGGTAGCGTTCGACGTTGTCATGCGTCAGTTCGATCATTGGCCGTCCTTGTGGGCGCCGGGCGCCGGTGGTCCGTCAGCGGGCGGCGGAGTCGCCGAAATCGGCCTCGTATGCGGCCCAGAACGCGTCCTGGGTGAAATGGTGCTCCTGGGTGCCCAGCATCTCCACGGCGTACTTGGCGCAGACCGCGCCGATCCTGGCCGCCCCGGGCAGGTCCCGGCCCAGGGCCAGGCCCTTGATCAGCCCGGCGCGGAAGGCGTCGCCCGCGCCCGTGGGGTCCACCACGGCCTCGGCCCGGGCCGCCGGAATCTGGGTCACGGTGCCGTCCTTATGGTGGATGCGGCTGCCCTGCTCGCCCAGGGTGGTGATCACGTTCTCGGCCATGGCCTTGATTTCGTCCAGGCTCTTGCCCGTGGCCTTGATCACCATCTCCAGCTCGTAGTCGTTGGTGATCAGCGCGAAGGCCCCGTCGATGCAGGAGGCCATGTCCGCGCCGGACAGGGCGGTGATGTTCTGGCCGGGGTCGAAGATGTAGGGGATGCCCAGCTGTTTGTAGCGCGCGGGCAGGGCGATCATGTCCTCCAGGTTGCCGGGGGAGACGATGGCCAGGGAGTCCGCCGGGTCCGCGCCCGAGAAGTCGAAGGCGCAGCGGGTGCCCATGGCGCCGGGGTTGAAGCAGGTGATCTGGTTGTCGGACTGGTCGGTGGTGATGTGGCAGTTGGCCGTCAGTTCGCCCGGCACGCGGCACACGGCGGACAGGTCCAGCCCCAGGGAGCGCAGGCGGTCCTCGTAGCGGTCGAAATCCTTGCCCGCGGCGGACAGGATCAGCGGGCTCTCGCCCAGCAGGGCCAGGGAGTAGGCGATGTTGCCCGCCGTGCCGCCGAAGCGCTCGGTGAGCCCGTTGCCCACGAAGCAGACGTTGAGGATATGGATCTTGTCGGCCAGGATGTGGTCCGCGAAACGGCCGGGAAAGCTCATGATGCGGTCGAAGGCCAGGGAACCGGAAACGAAGATCTTCATGCGGAAAAACTCCTTGGAGCGTTTAGGCGTACATGGCCGGTCGGGTCTGTTCCCGTATCCACTCGATGAACGCGGCGTCGCCCCCGGCCAGGGGCAGGGCCACGATGCACGGCACCTCGTAGCTGTGGGCCTTGCGCACGGCCTCGGTCAGCTCGGGCAGGCGGTCGTCCCAGGTCTTGGCGATGAAGGCGGTCTCCCGGGCCTGCTGCACGGCGCCTTCCCAGCGGAACAGCGCCGTCACCGGGCCCAGGACGTTGACGCAGGCCGCCAGCCGGGAGTCCACGAGCATCCGCCCGATGCGCCCGGCCTCGTCGGCGTCCGCCGCAGTCATGTAGACGATGCAGGCTCCCATGTCATCCTCCGGCAAGGCCCCCGCTCAGGGGCAGATGGGTTTCGCCCCGGCGGGCAGGCCGTAGAGGTAGTCCACGATGGCCAGCTTCTGGGCGACGTCGATGTCCGCGCCCTTGAACATCATCATGGTCACGGTGCGGTCCCAGCCGTCCTTGGCCTTGACGCGCAGGTTCTGGCAGATGCGCCTTGTGTCGTGGCAGCGGGTGCAGGCCCGCATCACCAGCGCCTGCGGCCCGGAGGCCTCGGGCGGGGCGGCCTTCTTGTCCACGGGCGCGGGGCACACGGGCCGGCTGCCCGGGGCCAGGGCCCCCAGGTAGTCCGTGATGGCCCGCTTCTGGTCCAGATTCACCTGGGCCCCCTTGCGCTGCATCTCGCCCACGATCCAGTCCCAGCCGTCGCGGTCGCGCTTGCCGAGCAGGTTGCAGACCACCTCCAGGCCGTGGCAGCCCGAGCATTTGGCCTGGACCAGGGCCTCGGGGCCCCCGTCCTGGGCCGCCAGGGCCACCGTGCCGACCAGGGCCGCCGCCGCCAAAAACGCCGCCAGGGCGCGTACACCGTACATGGCATCCTCCCTCGCGCCGCGACGAAGCGGCGCTTCGGACACGGTACCAGCCCCCGGTCCAAAAGCAAATCGCTTTCGCGGTCCGGGCCCCCCGCGAGGCGCTCCCCGCCTTCCTTCTCCCGGGGGTTGACCTCGGCCCGGCGCAAGGGTAGGCGATGGGGGATTTGCACTTGCCGATTTCCCCCCAAGACAGAAAGGAGACCCCATGCCTCTGCACGTTGTTGACCATCCCCTGGTCCGGCACAAGCTCGGCCTGCTGCGCCAGGACGGCCTGTCCACCAAGGATTTCCGCCAGTTGGCCAACGAAATAGCCCGCCTGCTGACCTACGAGGCCACCAAGGACCTGGCCACGAACAAACGGACCATCACGGGCTGGGCCGGTGACGTCGAGGTGGACAACATCGAGGGCAAGACCCTCACCGTGGTGCCCATCCTGCGCGCGGGCCTGGGCATGCTCGACGGCGTGCTGGACATGGTCCCCGGCGCCAAGGTCAGCGTGGTCGGCTTCTTCCGCAACGAGGAAACCCTCGAACCCGTACAGTACTACGTCAAGCTCGCGGGCAAGATCGAGGAGCGCATGGCGCTGATCCTGGACCCGATGCTGGCCACCGGCGGCACGCTCCTGGCGACCATCGACCTGCTCAAGAAGGCGGGCTGCAAGAAGATCCGCGGCCTGTTCCTGGTGGCCGCGCCCGAGGGCCTGGCCAAGCTCCAGGAAAAGCACCCGGACGTGGAAGTCTACGTGGCGGGCGTGGACGAACGCCTGAACGAGGTCGGCTACATCCTGCCGGGCCTGGGCGACGCGGGCGACAAGATTTTCGGAACCAAGTAAACCCGGCGGGGCCTGCCCCGCCTTTTTTTGAACCTCAGCCAAGGAGTGGGGAACGACCATGGCCGAACACGTGTATTCCTTCCGTCTCAAGGACTGCCTGCTCGGCGCGCAAATGCTCTTCGTGGCATTCGGCGCGCTGGTGCTGGTACCGCTGCTCACCGGGCTGGACTCCAACGTGGCCCTGTTCACGGCGGGCGTGGGGACCCTGCTGTTCCAGGTCATCACCAAGGGCATGGTCCCGGTCTTTCTGGCCTCCTCCTTCGCCTTCATCGCGCCCATCATCTACGGCGTGCAGACCTGGGGCATCCCGGCGACCATGAGCGGCCTGGCCGCGGCGGGCCTGTTCTACGTGGCCCTGTCGCTGCTCATCAAGCTGCGCGGCCCGGGCATCCTGCACCGCGTGCTGCCGCCGGTGGTCACCGGCCCGGTGATCATGGTCATCGGCCTGATCCTGGCCAAGGTCGCCGTGTTCATGGCCGTGGGCAAGACCGGCGACGGCTCCGCCGAACTCTACACCCGCGACGTGGCGCTCATCGTCTCCCTGACCTCGCTGGCCGTGACCATCCTGGTCTCCCTGCTGGGCCGGGGCCTGCTGCGGCTGATCCCGATCATCTGCGGCATCGCGGCGGGCTACTTCATGAGCCTGATCCTCGGCCTGGTCAGCTTCGACGCCATCCACGCCGCCCCCTGGCTGGCCATGCCCGCCTTCGTGTTCCCCGAGTTCAACTGGGAGGCCATCATCTTCATCGTGCCCGTGGCCATCGCCCCGGCCATCGAGCACTTCGGCGACGTGCTGGCCATCGGCTCCGTCACCGGCCACGACTACGTGCAGAAGCCCGGCATCCACCGCACCATGATGGGCGACGGCCTGGCCACCAGCCTGGCCTCCATGCTCGGCGGCCCCCCGAACACCACCTACTCCGAAGTCACCGGCGCGGTGGCCCTGACCAAGATGTACAACCCCGGGATCATGACCTGGGCCGCCATCACCGCCATCGCCCTGGCCTTCGTGGGCAAGCTCGGCGCGTTCCTGGCCACCATCCCCTCGCCGGTCATGGGCGGGATCATGGTCCTGCTCTTCGGCGCCATCACCGTGGTCGGCATGAACACCCTGGTGCGCGCGGGCGAGGACCTGCTCCAGCCGCGCAACATGGCCATCGTGGCCATCATCCTGGTCTTCGGCATCGGCGGCATGAGCTTCGACATCGGCGAAGTGACCCTGGCGGGCATCGGCCTGTCCGGTATCGTGGGCGTGGTCCTGAACCTGGTGCTGCCCGGCAGGAAGGCCGCGCAGGACGCGTAAGAGGCGCTCATGGACTTCTACAGGGGCAAGAAGGTTCTCGTCACCGGCGGCTGCGGCTTCATCGGCTCCAACCTGGCCATCCGCCTGGTGCGCGCCGGGGCGGACGTGACCCTCGTGGACTCGATGTACGAGGACTACGGCGGCAACCTGCACAATATCGCGCCCGTGGCGGACGACGTGCGGCTGAACATCTCCGACGTCCGCGACCAGGTGGCCATGCGCTACCTGGTGCGCGGCCAGGAGGTGCTGTTCAACCTCGCCGGGCAGGTCAGCCACATCGACTCCATGCTGGACCCGATGACCGACCTGGAGATCAACGCCAAGGCCCAGCTCGGCGTGCTGGAGGCATGCCGCCACGTGAACCGCGAGGCGCGCATCGTGCTCACCAGCACCCGGCAGATCTACGGCCGCCCGCACTACATGCCCGTGGACGAGAAGCACCCGCTGGACCCGGTGGACGTCAACGGCATCAACTGCATCGCCGGGGAGTGGTATCACCTGCTCTACCACAAGGTGCACGGCATCCGCGCGGCCGTGCTGCGCCTGACCAACACCTACGGCCCCCGGCAGCTGCTCCGGCACAACCGCCAGGGCTTCATCGGCTGGTTCGTGCGCCTGGTCCTGGAGGACCGCACCATCCAGATCTACGGCGACGGGGCGCAAAAACGCGACCTGAACTACGTGGACGACGTGGTGCGGGCCATCCTCATGGCCGGGCAGGACGAGGCCGCCGACGGCCAGGTCTTCAACCTGGCCGGGGACGAGCCCGTGTCGCTCCGGGACCTGACCGAGCGCATGGTGCGCATCGCGGGCCAGGGCCGCTTCGAGCTGGTCCCCTGGCCCGAGGAGAAGAAGAAGATCGACATCGGCGACTTCTACGGCGACGGGGCCAAGATCAGGCAGGCCCTGGGCTGGGAGCCCAT
>CAYUIN010000185.1:0-5583 GCA_964444695.1 uncultured Desulfocurvus sp. | reverse complement strand
GGCTGGACGTCGCCGGGCGCACGGGCCTGTTCCGCGTGGCGAGGGTGGACAAGCGCGCCGTGGCCCTGGAGCTGGTCGAGGAGCGCACGGTCCCGGCCCCGGCCGGGCGCGTGGTGCTGGCCGTGGGCTGGACCAAGTCCGCCCGGCGGGGCTGGCTGCTGGAAAAGGCCGTGGAGCTGGGCGCGGCGGGGGTCTGGTTCTGGCAGGCGGCGCACAGCCAGGGCCGCGTGCCCGAGGCGCCCAAGGACACCTGGGCCGCGCACCTGACGGCAGGGGCCAAGCAGTGCGGCAACCCCTGGCTGCCCGAGCTGCGCGTGCTGCCGTCCCTGGCGGCGCTGGCCGGGGCCGCGTCCGCCCTGCCCCGGCGCTACCTGCTGTGGGAGGACCAGGACGCCCCGCGCACCATCGCCCCGGCCGAGGTCACGGCGGGCGGCGGCGACGTGCTCTGCGTGCTGGGCCCCGAAGGCGGACTGACCGGGCAGGAAGTGGACGCCCTGCGCGGCGCGGGCTGCGAGCCCGTGAGCCTGGGGCCGTCCGTGCTGCGCTTCGAGACGGCGGCCCTGGCCGCCCTGACCCTGTTCTGGTGGGGTGCGGCCCATGCTTGAGAATCCCAGGAACCCCGGCGAGCCCCAGTCCCAGCAGCCCCTGGCGGACCGTATCCGCCCCGGCGAGCTGGAGGCCGTGGTGGGCCAGGCCCACGTGCGGGCCAAGATCGAGGCCATGGCCCGGGCCGAGCGCCTGCCCTCGCAACTGTTCTTCGGCCCGCCGGGCTGCGGCAAGTCCACCATCGCCCTGGCCGTGGCCCGGATGCGCGGCGAGCCCTTCGTGCGCATCTCCGCCCCCGAGGCCGGGCTGGCGGAGCTGAGAAAGCGCATCAAGCACATGCGCATCCTGATCCTGGACGAGCTGCACCGTTTCTCCAAGGCCCAGCAGGACTTCTTCCTGCCGATCCTGGAATCCGGCGAGATTACGCTTTTGGCCACCACCACCGAGAACCCCTCGTTCTCCGTGACCCGCCAGCTGCTCTCCCGGCTGCACGTACACAAGCTGCGCGCCCTGTCCCACGAGCACCTGCGCGAGGTGGCCCGGCGCGGGCTTCAGGCCCTGGACGCCGTGATCCCGGACGAGAGCCTGGAAGTCCTGGCCACCGTGGCCCAGGGCGACGCGCGCACGCTGCTCAATCTCGTGGAATACACCGCCGCCCTGCCCGAGGCCGAGCGCGGGGCCGAGGGTCTCAGGCAGGTCCTGCCCGACGTGGTCCTGCGCGGGGACCGCGACGGCGACTCGCACTACGAGCTGGCCTCGGCCATGATCAAGTCCATCCGCGGCAGCGACCCCGACGCGGCGGTGTACTACCTGGCCTGCCTGCTGGAGAGCGGCGAGGACCCGCGCTTCGTGACCCGGCGGCTGATCCTTTCCGCCAGCGAGGACGTGGGCCTGGCCGACCCGCAGGCCCTGCCCCTGGCCGTGGCCTGCCAGCAGGCCGTGGAGTTCGTGGGCATGCCCGAGGGCTTCATCCCCATGGCCGAGACCGCCGTCTACCTGGCCCTGGCGAAAAAGAGCAATTCCACCTACATGGCCTATCACATGGCGGCCAAGCACGTCCGCGAGAACGGCCCCTCCCCGGTGCCGCTGCACCTGCGCAACGCCTCCACCCGCCTGCAGAAGCAGTGGGGCTACGGCCAGGGCTACAAGTACCCGCACAACTTCCCCGGCGGCTGGACCCCGCAGCAATACCTGCCCGACGCCGTGGACGGCGCCTCGTTCTACGAACCGCGCGACCAGGGCCAGGAACAGCGCCTGGCCGCCTGGTGGAAAAGCCTGCGCGGCAGGCGTTGACGGGGATGCGGATGCACCCGGCGGACCATACCCGGCGCTGTGCCCCCGGGCGCCAGGCCGCGCGCCGCGCGCTCCCGGCCCTGGCGGCGCTGCTGGCGCTGGCCCTGCTCTTCGCCCTGGCGCGTCCCGCGCCGGCCGACGGGCCGCAGGCCGCACAGGCCTCCGGCCGCGAGCCCCTGGTGATCGTCACGCATCCCGATTATCCGCCGATGATGTACGTCCGCGACGGCGTGCTGCTGGGCGTGGGGCCGGACCTGGCGCACCTGGTGCTGGACGACCTGGGCCTGCCCTGGCGCGACGGCGGCGGGATGAGCTGGGGCCGGGCCCTGTTCGAGGCCGATGCCGGGCGGGCGGACCTCGTGGTCGGGCTGTACCGCAACGCCGAGCGCCAGGAGCGCTACGACTTCGTGCCCACGCCGTTTCTGGCCTCCCCGGAAACGCTCATCGGCATGAAGGGCGTGCACTGGTACCCCGGCACCTGGGACGGGCTCAGGGGCCGCCGGGTGGGCCTGATCCGCCACGAGCGCTTCTCCCACAAGTTCGAACAGTTCCTGAAGGACAACGCCGCCACCGTGGACGTGACCACCGTGCCCAGCCTGGAAGCCGCCCTGGCCATGCTCCAGGCCGGGCGCATCGACTGCTTCCCCTTCGGGCTCTACTCCACGCTGGCCAAGGCCCAGAGCATGGGCCTGGGCGGGCGCGTGGCCCCGCTGGGCGAGCCGCTGTCCGAGGAGCCGCTGTATTTCGCCGTCTCCCGCCGCTCCCCCTGGCGCGACCTGCTGCCGGAGCTGGACCGCCGCATCCGGGCCCGCATCGCCGACGGCACGGTGGACCGCCTGCTGGACGAGCATCTGGCGCGGATGCCCGTGCCCTGAGCCTTTTTCCCCGCCTCCGCCCGCCCCGCCCGCGCCGCCCCATCGCGCAACCCCTTCTTTTTTCGGCCCATCCCTTGCCATGACGCCGCCGATGGACCATTATCGGTCCATGGACCCACAGCAGCACGAGGACCGGACGCCATGACGGAAGAAGATCGCCCCCTGTCCCCCGAGCTCCTGGGCCGCGCCGAGGCCATCCTGGGCCCGGCCCTGGCCCTGCAGAACCCGGAGCACCCGCTGGTGCGCCTGATGCGCGAGACGGGCCGCGAGGCGCTGGCCATGGACCTCGCCGCCAATCCCGAGCAGTACGCCCGGCCCCCGCGCCGCCAGCCCGACTACGAGGGCGGCCTGCCCCGGCGGGAGATCACCGACGCGGCCCGCAAGGTGGAGCTTCCGGCCCTGCCGGAGGTCGCCCTGCGCCTGCAGCAGATCACCGGGGACCCGCACTCCTCGGCCCAGGACGTGGCCTCCATCATCGCCCTGGACCCCAGCCTGTCCACGGCGATGCTGCACCTCGTCAACAGCGCCTTCTACCGCTTCCCCTCGCGCATCGACACCATCGAGCGGGCCGTGGCCATCGTCGGCACGACGCAGATCCACGCCCTGGCCATGGGCCGCATGGTCCTGAACATGGTGGGCGACATGCCCCCGGCGCATTTCGACATGGAAGCCTTCTGGGAACACAGCATCGCCTGCGGCATGCTGGCGCGCGGGCTGGCCCAGCTGCGCGGGTCGGACTCGCCCGAGCGGGCCTTCCTCTCCGGCGTGGTGCACGACATCGGCAAGCTGGCCATCGCCGCCTCGCTGCCCGAGTACGGCAAGGCCCTGGCCGGGCGGGACATGTCCCTGGTGGAATACGACGCCGAACGCAGCATCCTGGGCTTCGGGCACGGGCGTTTCGGGGCCATGGTCCTGCGCAAGCTGGACATCCCCTACGCCATCGTGGAGGCCGTGGCGCACCACCACCGGCCCATGGAGGCCACGCACCCCGTGAACGCCTCCATCCTGCACGTGGCGGATTTCATGGCCCACTGTCTGGTGGTCTCCTCGGCCCGGCCGCCGGTCATGGCGCCGCTGTGGCCCGAGGCCTGGTCCCTGCTGGAACTGGACCCGGACTCCCTGCGCCCGATCATCGCGGACCTGGGCAGACAGCTTGAGGAAACGATAGGTATTTTGGCTGGTTGAACAAGGCGACGCGGCGCGCGGCGGGTCCTTCGGCCGCCCGCGCCGCGCCCGCCGCCCGGGCCCCTCAGCGGGTCCGGCCCCGGGCGTCCACGGTCAGGGCGCGCGGCTCCTCCTCCCCCGTCAGGAACAGGCACTCCGCGAGATTGGCCACCACGCAGGCATGGTTGGGCAGGATGCGCACCCGCGAGCCCACGGCGGGGAAGTCGCCGCCGTGTTCCAGCCAGCCGTGCTCCTCGGACAGGCGGGCCACGGGCAGCGGCCTGCCCCCGTCCTCGGGCCAGGCCAGGCCGAAGCCCCCGGACCCGGGGGCCCCGTGCGCCCCGCCGTCGCTGGACAGGACCTTGGACCCGGCGTCCGTCAGGGCGTAGCGGTCGTTCACGCCGACCACCGTGGCCAGCACGGTCAGGGCCACCTCGTGCTCCTCGCACAGGCCCAGGCGCAGCGGGGTGCGGTCCATGAACACATAGTTCCCGGGGCGGATTTCCGTGACGCCCTCGGTGTCGTCCGAGGCCAGGACCGTGGGCGTGGAGCCCACGGAGACCTCGGCCACGGGCAGCCCGGCGGCCAGCAGCCTGTCCCGGGCCGAGCGCATCAGCGAGGCCTCGGTGCGGGCCACGGCGCGCACGCCCGCGGCGCTGTTCGCCCCGTAGGCCTGCCCGGCGTGGGACAGGATGCCCGCCAGGGTCAGGCCCGGGGCCTCGTGCACGTAGGCCCCCAGCAGCGGCAGCGCGGGGTCGTCGTGGGCCAGGCCGCAGCGGTGCAGGCCCACGTCGATCTTCAGGTACACCGGCACGGTGCGCCGGTTGCGGATGGCGGCGGCGGACAGGGCCACGGCCACGGCCCGGCTGTCGGCCATCAGGCGCAGGTCGCAGCCCGCTTCGCCCGCTGCCTGGAGCAGGCGGTCCAGCTTGCGCGGGTCGGCGATGGGATAGGCGCAGGTCACGGACGGGGCGCCGCCCCGGATGAAGACCAGGGCCTCGTCGGCCTTGGAGCAGGTCAGCCCGCAGGCCCCGGCGGCCAGCTGCATGCGGGCGATTTCCAGGGATTTGTGGGTCTTGACGTGCGGCCGCAGGGCGACCCCGGCGCGCCGGGCGATGTCCGCCACGCGGGCGATGTTGGCCGCCAGCCGGGCGGAGTCCACCAGTACGGCGGGGGTTTCCAGGTCTGCGGGCCAGGGGCCGAAATCGGAGCGAGGGGACATGGCGGCACCGCCTTGGTTACGGGGATTTGGGGCCGTACTGCTTGCGCCATTCGTCCAGGAACAACACGGCGGTCTCCAGGTCGGACAGTTCGCCCTGGCGGCTGCGCACGGCCTGCACCAGGTCGTCGAAGCCGATGTCCGAGGCCAGACCCAGGCGGCCGAGCATCGCGGCCACCGGGGCCCGCAGCTCCTCGGGCAGCGCCTCCAGGGCCGGGGCGCTCTCGCGGCGCGCGGGCCAGCCCTCGCGCCGCGCGGCCACGAAATCGATGAGCGACTGCATGCGGTGGGCGTAGGTGTGCTCGGCCAGGACCCGCGCCCGGCCCCGCTCGGCGTATTCGCGCGCCTCGTCGGGATGGGCCAGGAAGTGGGCGATGCGTTCCAAAAGCTCGTCCATGCTCTCGAAGGTCGCCAGTTCGTCTGAATAGAACAGCTCGTCCATCAGCGTGCGCCGGTCCGCCAGCTGGAAGGCCCCGCAGGCCGCCA
>CAYUIN010000184.1:0-5588 GCA_964444695.1 uncultured Desulfocurvus sp. | reverse complement strand
AAGGAAATTATTTCCTTAAGCGGGTCTGGGCAGAGCCCAGCCGCCGGAGGCATTCCGGGCATCCGCCCAGCACCGCCCGCAACCCAGGGGTCAGGTGGTGGGGAGGTCGTCGGCGAAGGCTTGGAGGGAGCAGCGCAGGGAGGCGAGGAAGTCGCAGCTTTGCTGGAGGCGTTCCTCGGAGACTCCGGCGTACAGGGCGCGGTCGAGTTCGAGGACGCGCTGGTGGAAGATATCCACGAATTCCTGGGCTTTGGGAAGCATGGAGACGAGTTTGATGCGTCGGTCGTAGGGGGAGGTCTTGCGCTGGACCCAGCCGTCGCGTTCCATGGCGTCGAGGATGCGCACCAGGGTGGCGCCTTCGATGTCCATGCGCAGGGCCAGTTCCTTTTGGGACAGGGGTTCGGAGTCCTTGAGGATGGCCAGGGCCATCCAGCGGGAGCTGCTCATGCCGTAGGGCTTGAACATGTCGTCCAGGGTCTGGCGCAGTTCGCGGGCCAGCAGGATGAGGTGCATGGCGTGGGTCTTGAAGAGGGCGGGGATGGTTTCCTTGGTTTCGGTGCCCATGGTGTTCCTCCGTGGTGCCGGGCGGTCCGGGGCGGACCGGTGGCGCCCCGTCCGGCCGAGGGGGGGAGACCGGACGGGGCGCCTATTCGGGGGTCAGCCGTCGCCGTGGTTGCGGCGCCGGAGTTTGAGGGTCGCGTTGATGATCAGCTTGAAGAAGGTCGGGATGAAGAACGGGGCGATGAAGGTCGCCGCGAGCATCCCGCCGATGACGCCGGTGCCGATGGCGTGTCTGCTGGCCGCGCCCGCGCCGGAGCTGATGGCCAGGGGCAGGCAGCCCAGGACGAAGGCCAGCGAGGTCATGACGATGGGTCTGAAGCGCAGTTCGGCGGCCTTGGCGGCGGCCTCGCTGACGGACAGTCCCTCGCGCATCTGCTGCACGGCGAACTCCACGATGAGGATGGCGTTCTTCGCGGCCAGTCCCACCAGGGTGACCAGTGCGATCTGCAGGTAGGTGTCGTTGGCCAGGCCGCGCAGCAGGGTGGCCCCGGCGGCGCCGAACAGGGCGAAGGGCACCACGAGGATCACGGCCAGGGGCAGGGACCAGCGTTCGTACTGTGCGGCCAGGATCAGGAAGACCATCAGCAGGCCGAGCAGCAGGATGGACATGGAGCTGCCGCCGGTGGCGCGTTCCTGGTAGGCCGAGCCGGTCCAGGCCAGGTCGTAGCCGCCTGGCAGTTCGCTGCGGGTCAGCTGTTCCAGGGCGTCCATGACCTGTCCGGAGCTGTATCCGGGCGCGGGGCTGGCCATGATCTTGGCGGCGGGGAACACGTTGAAGCGTTCCACGACTTCGGGCCCGGCGGTGCGCTGGACCTTGGCCAGCACGGACAGCGGGATCATCTCGCCGCTGTCGGAGCGCACGGAGACCTCGGCCAGGTCGTCGGGGTTGTCGCGGTATTCGCCGCGCGACTGGAGCTGGACCTTGAAGGTCCGGCCCACGCGGTTGAAGTCGTTGACGTAGTAGGCGCCGAAGGTGGCCTGCATGGTATCGAACACGCGGTCCACGGGCACGCCCATGGCCCGGGCCCGGTCGCGGTCCAGGACGACGTCGATCTGCGGCGAGCCGACGCTGAACATGGTCTGCACGCTGGCGAACTCGGGGCGTTTGCGCGCGGCGGCCACCAGCTTGCCGACCTGGTCGGCCAGGGCGGGCAGTCCGAGCCCGGCGCGGTCCTGGACGTAGCCTTCCACACCGCCGGTGTTGCTCATGCCCATGATGGGCGGCAGGTTGAAGGGCAGCACGAAGGCGTCCGTGATGCCCGCGCCCGCGCCGAAGGTCATGCCGATGACGTCCTTGACGGTGGGCCCGTGCTTGCGCTCGTCCCAGTCCGTGAGGTTGATGAAGGCGGTGCCGGTGTTGGTGCGCAGGGCGCCGGAGAGCAGGTCCAGCCCGGCCAGGGACATGATGCCGTTGACGCCGGGCATCTGGGTGACCTTGTCGGTCAGGGCGTCCATGGCGGCGGAGGTCCGCGAGAGGGACGCGCCCTCGGGCAGCATGACCACGGTCAGGATGTTGCCCTTGTCCTCTTCGGGCACCAGGGAGTGGGGCAGGGTGGTGAACATCTTCCAGGACACCCCGCAGATCACGGCGAACATGGCCACGGCCAGCAGCCCGCGCTTGAGCAGCAGGCGGACTCCGGCGGAGTACCCGCCGGTGAGCTTGGTGAAGAAGCTCTCGAAGAGCCTGAGCGGCAGGATGGGCGTGCCGTGCACGGGCCTGAGCAGCAGGGCGCACAGGGCCGGGGTCAGGGTCAGGGCCACGATGCCGGAGATGATCACCGAGACGGCGATGGTCACGGCGAACTGGCGGTACATCTCGCCGGTGAGCCCGCCCATGAAGGCCACGGGGATGAACACCGAGCACAGCACGAGCACGATGGCCACCACCGCGCCGCTGACCTCGCCCATGGCCTTGATGGTCGCCTCGCGTGGTGGCAGCCCGTCCTGTTTCATGACGCGCTCGACGTTCTCGATGACCACGATGGCGTCGTCCACGACGATGCCGATGGCCAGGACAAGTCCGAACAGGGTCAGGGTGTTGATGCTGAAACCCAGGGCGTACATGCCCGCGAAGGTGCCGATGATGGACACGGGCACGGCCAGCAGGGGGATGATGGTCGCGCGCCAGTTGTGCAGGAAGACGAAGATGATCAGCGAGACCAGCAGGAAGGCCTCGAACAGGGTCTGGCGGACCTCCTGCATGGAGATGCGCACGAAGGTCGTGGTGTTGTACGGAATGGAGTATTCCATGCCGTCGGGGAAGCTCTTGGAGAGCCGGTCCATGGTCTCGATGACGCGGTCGGCGGTGTCCAGGGCGTTGGCGCCGGGCGCCAGGTAGATGCCCATGGGCACGGTCTCGCGGCCGATGTGCTTGGAGACCAGGTTGTAGTTCTGCGAGCCCAGCTCCACGTCGGCCACGTCGCCCAGGCGCAGGAAGCTGCCGTCGGCGCCGCTGCGCAGGATGATGTTCTCGAACTGCTCGGGCTCGACCATCCGGCCCTGGGTGGTGACGGTGTAGGTCATCTCCACGGGGGAGGACAGGGGCTCGCTGCCGATGGACCCGGCGGCGAACTGGGCGTTCTGCTCGTTGATGGCCGAGGCCACGTCCATGGGCGTCAGGCCCAGGCGGGCCAGCTTGTCCGGGTGCAGCCAGATGCGGATGGAGTAGTCCCTGGAGCCGAAGATGGAGGCGTCGCCCACGCCGGGCAGGCGCTTGATCTCGTCCAGGACGTTGACCAGGGCGTAGTTGCTGATGTCGGTCATGCCGTAGCGGCCGTCGGCGCTTTCCATGGCCAGGACCATGAGCATGCTCGACGAGCGTTTGCTGACGGTGACGCCCTGGCGGCGGACTTCCTCGGGCAGGGAGGTCAGCGCGGCCTGGACGCGGTTGTTGACGTTGATGGTGTTCTGGTCGGGGTCGGTGCCGACCTCGAAGCTGACGGTGATGTTCAGGCTGCCGTCTCCGGCGCTGACGGAGCGCATGTAGAGCATGTGCTCCACGCCGTTGATCTTCTGTTCCAGGGGCGCGGCCACGGTCTGGGCGATGGTCGCGGCGCTGGCGCCGGGGTATGCGGCGCGGACGTTGACCTCGGGCGGGACGATCTCCGGGAACTCGGCCACGGGCAGCACGCGCATGGCCATGGCGCCCGCCAGGACGATGAACAGCGAGACGACGGTGGCGAAGATGGGCCTGTTGATGAAGAAGCGCGAGAACATCAGCTGTGGGCCTCGGCATTGGCGGCGGCGGCGGCGCCCTGGGGCCCGTCGGCCGGGGCGGTCTCGTCGATGACGGCGACCTTGGCGCCCGGGCGGACCTTGATCACGCCTTCGGAGACGATGGTCTCGCCGGGCGCGAGGCCCTGCTCGACCACGAAGCGGTCGCCGATGGAGCGGCCCAGGACCACGGGCCGGGCGGCGGCGGTGCCCTCGGCGTCCAGGACGTAGACCAGGGGCGTGTCCTTGGTGAACAGCACGGCCCGCTGGGGCACGACGATGACGTCCTTGAGGACCAGGCCCTCGATGCTGACGCGCACGTAGCTGCCGGGCAGCACGGTGCCGTCGGGGTTGGGGATGGTGGCCCGGAAGTCCACGGTGCCGGTGAGCGGGTTCTCGCGGCTGTCGGCGAAGCCGATGATCCCGGTGCGGTCGTACGCCTCGCCGTCGGACAGGCGCAGGCGCACGGTGAGCCCCTGTTCGGGCATCAGCAGCTTGCCTTCGTCCATCAGGCGCTTGTTGCGCAGCACGGCGGAGCCCGGCACGGAGAAGTTCACGTACACCGGGTCGGTCTGGGTGATCACGGTCAGCAGCGAGTTGGAGCCCAGGCTGACGAGGCTGCCCTCGGACAGGGACTCGCGGCTGGTGATGCCGGAGATGGGCGCGCGGACCTCGGTCCGGTCCAGGGTGATGGCGGTCTCGCGCACGGCGGCCACGGCGGCGTCCACGGCGGCCTTGGCCTGCTCGTAGTCGGTCACGGCCTTGTCGCGCTCCTGGGCGCTGACCACGTCCTTGGAGAACAGGGCCAGGGTGCGGTCGCGGTCGATGCGGGTCTGCTCCAGGGCGGCGCGCAGGCGGTTCAGCTCGCCCCGGGCCTGCTGGTTGCTGGCGCTGGCGGTGTCGGGGTCGATGCGGAACAAGAGGTCGCCCTTTCGCACGGGCGCGCCCTCGCGGTAGGCGCGTTCCAGGAGGATGCCGCCCACCTGGGCGTGGACCTCCACGTCGCGCGAGCCGGTGACCTGGGCGGCGTGTTCGCTGGTCAGCGGCAGGTCGGCGAGCTGCACGGTGAGCGCCCGGACTTGGGCGAGGGGGGCGGCGGCATGCTGGCCGCCGTCCGCGGACTGGTTGCCGCAGGCGGTGAGCAGCGCGGCGGTGGCGAGGAGCAGGAGCGCCGCCCAGGCGTGGCGGGAAAAATTCGTCTGCAACATGGTCTGTGTGGTCCTCCAGGCGTGGCTGCACGCTGAAATAGTTAGCGTGCTATCGAGTAGGGCTGCAACTAATCCTTTCCGAGCCTCCGCGCAAGGGGGGTCGGCGGGTTTTCTTCGCTGTGGCGGGGGTAACGGCGCGCTGGGCCGAGGGAATTTTTTTTCGGCGGGGTTCGGCGCCGGGGGCGGCGCGGGGCCCGGTTTCCAGGTCTCGGGGCCTTTGGGGCGCGGGGGCCGGGCGCGGGCTAGTTGGTGACGGAGTAGACCACCCGGGCCGAGTGGTGGTTGTACACGGTGTGCAGCAACTCGCCCGAGGCGTCCAGGACGGCGGTGATCTCGAAGGGTACGCCCCGGCCGCTCATCAGGGCGCGGGTGGCGGGCGTGGCGGACACGAAGCGCACGTCGGCGAAGGTCACGGCCCGGGCGCCGGACAGGCCCCCGGGCACGGGCGCCTCGCGCATTACCGGATACATGGCGAACCAGCGCCAGGTGGCGAACAGCGAGGCCCGCGCGGCCAGGGAGTCCAGCAGGGCCGGGTCGGCGCGGGTGTACGCTTCCAGGGCGATGGGCCCGCCCGCGCCGGGCAGGGCGCGCACGGAGCCGACCAGC
>CAYUIN010000183.1:0-5591 GCA_964444695.1 uncultured Desulfocurvus sp. | reverse complement strand
GCGACAACGCGACGTTCAACGTCGAGCTGATCGCTCCCATCGCCATGGAGCTCGGTCTGCGCTTCGCCATCCGCGAGGGTGGCCGTACCGTCGGCGCCGGCGTGGTCTCCGAGATCGTGGAGTAAGGAGAATACATCATGGCCTCCATGCAGAGCGACCGCATCAGGATCAAGATGAAGGCGTACGACTATCGCATTCTGGACAAGGCCGTCGCCGAGATCGTCGACACGGCCAAGAACACGGGTGCGAGCATCGCAGGGCCGATCCCCCTGCCGACGAATATCCACAAGTACACGATTCAAAAGTCGGTGCACGTGGACAAGAAGTCCCGGGAACAGTTCGAGATGCGCGTGCACAAGCGCCTTCTCGACATCCTGGAGCCCACCCAGCAGACCGTCGATGCATTGGGCAAGCTTTCCCTGCCCGCCGGCGTGGACGTTGAGATCAAACTCTAGAACGAGGAATGCATGATGGCTGACACGCTTGGCATCATGGGACGCAAACTGGGCATGACCCGCATCTTCGGTGACGACGGCACGGCAATCCCCTGCACCGTCATCGCCGCCGGACCGTGCCCCATCCTTCAGGTGAAGGATGACGCGACCACGAAAGACAAATATACGGCCCTGCAGATCGGTTTCGAAGAGATCGACGAAAGGAAACTGAACAAGCCCGACAAGGGCCACCAGGCCAAGGCCGGCCGCGACTACTACCGCTTCCTGCGCGAGCTGCGCATCGAGTCGGTGGAAGGCTACGAGCTCGGCCAGGACCTGACCGTGGAGATGTTCGCTCCCGGTGAGAAGGTCAAGGTCACCGGCACCTCCAAGGGCAAAGGCTTCCAGGGCCCCATGAAGCGCTGGAACTTCGCCGGCGCCCCGGCCTCCCACGGTCACGAGAAGGTGCACCGCAGCCCCGGTTCCGTGGGCATGTGCGCCTGGCCGTCCAAGGTCTTCAAGGGCAAGAAGATGGCCGGGCAGATGGGCAACCGGAAGGTCACGTGCCTCAACGTGGAGATTCTGGACGTCCGGCCCGAGGACAATCTGCTGATCCTCAAGGGGCAGGTTCCCGGTCCCAAGAACGGACTCGTCCTCGTCCGCAAGCAGAATCGAGGTTAGCACAATGGCTGTCCTGAAAGTATACGATCAGACCAAGAAGGAAGTGGGCGAGCTGGATCTGGCCGCCGAGGTCTTCGAGGTCGAGGTGAAGCCCGAGATCCTGAACCTCGTCGTGCGCGCCCAGCGGGCCAAGGTCCGCGGCGGGACGCACGCGACCAAGACCAAGGGTCTTGTGTCCGGCGGCGGCGCCAAGCCGTGGCGCCAGAAGGGCACGGGCCGCGCTCGCGCGGGTTCCATCCGTTCCCCTCTGTGGCCCGGTGGTGGTACCGTGTTCGGTCCCCAGCCCCGCAGCTACGAGTTCAAGGTGAACAAGAAGGTGCGCAAGCTGGCGCTGAAGATGGCCCTGTCCTCGCGGGTGCACGAGTCCAACCTGACCGTGGTGGACGCCATCAAGATGGAAGCCGTGAAGACCAAGGATTTCGCGCAGATCGCCAAGACTCTCGGGCTGACAAAAGCCTTGATTGTTCTTCGTGAAGACGATAATGTCCTCAGTCTTTCTGCTCGGAACGTGCCCGGCATCAAGGTGCTGCGCCAGGACCTGCTGAACGTCTACGACGTCCTGCGCTACCCCCAGCTGGTGCTGTTCCAGGATGCCGCGAAGGCCGTGGAAGAGAGGTTGAAGTAATGGACTACACGCAGATTCTCATCAAGCCGCTCATCTCTGAGAAGGCGACTTCCATGAAGGAAGAAGCCAACCAGGTGGCCTTCTACGTGCATCCCGACGCCAACAAGATCGAGATCCGCAAGGCGGTGGAGAAGGCTTTCAACGTCAAGGTTGCGGGAGTGAACGTCGTCAAGCGGCGTCCCCGTCCCCGCACCCGCTTCGGCCGCGCCGTCGGGACCATGTCCGGCTTCAAGAAGGCGTACGTGACCCTGGCCGAAGGCGAAAAGATCGAACTGTTCGAAGGAGTCTAAGCATGGCCACGCGTAAACTGAAACCGACGTCTCCTGGCCGGCGCTTCCAGACCATCTCCACCTTCGAGGAGATCACCGCGACCAGTCCCGAGAAGTCGCTGACCATCGGCCTGCGCAAGAAGAGCGGCCGCAACAACCTCGGCCGGGTGACCTCCCGTCGCCGTGGCGGCGGTCACAAGCGCCTGTACCGGATCATCGATTTCAAGCGCGACAAGACCGGCATTCCGGCCACCGTCGCCACCGTCGAGTACGATCCGAACCGCAGCGCCCGCATCGCGCTGCTGAACTACGCCGACGGCGAAAAGCGCTACATCCTCGCGCCCCTGGGCGTGAAAGTGGGCGACGTGCTGCTGGCAGGCGAGGGCGCCGACATCAAGCCCGGCAACGCCCTGGCCCTGTCGCGCATCCCCGTGGGTACCGTGGTGCACAACATCGAGCTGCATCCGGGCCGCGGCGGCCAGTTCTGCCGCGCCGCCGGGACCTACGCCCAGCTCGTGGCCAAGGAAGGCAAGTACGCGCTTTTGCGCATGCCCTCCGGCGAAGTGCGCAACGTCCTGGTGACCTGCACGGCCACCGTGGGCCAGGTGGGCAACATCCACCACGAGAACGTCTCCATCGGCAAGGCCGGTCGTGCCCGCTGGATGGGCAAGCGCCCCGAGGTTCGCGGCGTCGCCATGAACCCTGTGGACCACCCCCTGGGCGGCGGCGAAGGCCGCAGCTCCGGCGGTCGCCACCCGGTCTCCCCCTGGGGCATGCCCACCAAGGGCTACAAGACCCGCAACAAGAAGAAAGCGTCGTCCAGGCTCATCATCAAGCGACGCGGTCAGAAATAGGAGTAGCCAATGCCGAGGTCGCTTAAGAAAGGTCCGTTCATCGACGGCCACCTTGCGAAGAAGGTCGAGAAGGCCACCGAGAGCGGCGACCGTCGCGTGATCAAGACCTGGTCCCGCCGGTCCACGATCATCCCCGAGATGGTCGGCATGACGTTCGCCGTGCACAACGGCCGCAAGTTCATCCCGGTCTTCGTGACCGAGAACATGGTGGGTCACAAGATGGGTGAATTCGCGCCCTCGCGGACCTACTTCGGCCATGCCGCCGACAAGAAGAGCAAGGCCAAACGCTAAAGGATAGGTGTCCGTCATGGAAACGAGAGCTCAAGCCAAGTACCTCCGCCTGTCGGCGCAGAAGGCCAGGCTGGTCGCCCAGAATATCAAGGGCCTGCCGGTGGAGGACGCCATGAATATTCTGCGGTTCACGCCGAAGAAGGCCGCCCGGATGATCAGCAAGGTGCTGCATTCGGCCGTCGCCAACGCCGAGCAACTGCCCGGCGTGGATGTCGACAGCCTGGTGGTCAAGCAGGTGGTGATAGACGAGGGGCCGACCATGAAGCGCATCATGCCGCGCGCCATGGGTCGCGCCAACCGCATCCTCAAACGCACCTCCCACATCACCGTGGTTGTGGAAGAGTCCTAGGAGGCAACGGTGGGACAGAAAGTACATCCCTACGGATTCAGACTCGGCTACAACAAGAATTGGACGTCTCGCTGGTTCGCCGGCAAGGACTACGCCGCCAATGTCTTCGCCGATCACCAGATCCGCAAGTACGTCAAAGAGAAATTGTTCCAGGCCGGCATTTCCAAGCTCGAGATCGAGCGCGCCGGCGGGAAGATCCGCTTGATCATTCATACCGCGCGTCCGGGCATCGTCATCGGCCGCAAGGGCGTTGAGATCGAGAAGATCCGCGAAGACCTGAAGAAGAAGTTCGGTCAGGAATTCTCCATCGAGGTGAACGAGGTTCGTCGCCCCGAGACCGACGCCCAGCTGGTGGCCGAGAACATCGCCATGCAGCTCGAGCGCCGCGTGGCCTTCCGCCGCGCCATGAAGCGCACCGTGGGCATGGCCCGCAAGTTCGGCGCCGAGGGCATCAAGGTCAACTGCGCCGGCCGTCTGGCCGGTGCCGAGATCGCCCGCTCCGAATGGTACCGCGACGGCCGCGTGCCGCTGCACACCCTGCGTGCCGACCTCGACTACGGCCTGGCCACCGCCCGCACGACCTACGGCGTCATCGGCGTCAAGGTCTGGATCTTCAAGGGCGAAATCCTGGACCAAGAGGTGGAGAAGTAAATGCTGACCCCCAGAAGAACCAAATTCCGCAAGCGCATGAAAGGGCGCCTGCGCGGCAAGGCCGGCCGGGGCACCACTGTCGCCTTCGGCGATATCGGGATCAAGACCCTGGAGCACGGGAAGCTGACCAGCCAGCAGATCGAGGCGGCTCGTATCGCCATGATGCGCCACATCAAGCGCGGCGGTCAGGTCTGGATTCGGATCTTCCCCGACCAGGTGTACACGTCCAAGCCCGCCGAAGTCCGGCAGGGCAAGGGCAAGGGCGCTCCGGCGGGTTTCTACGCCCCGGTCAAGCCCGGCCACGTGCTGTACGAGATCAAGGGCGTGAGCATGGAGCTTGCCCGCGAGGCCCTGAGCCTTGCGGCCCACAAGCTGCCTGTGAAGACCGCCATCGTCATGAGGGAGGGCCTCTAAGATGAAAGCCAAGGAAATGCGTGAGCTGACGGTCGAGCAGCTGAACGAAAAGCTGACCGGCTACCGCCAGGAACTGTTCAACCTCCGCTTTCAGCACGCCACGGCCCAGCTGGAGAACACCCAGCGGCTCCCGGAAGTGAAAAAGAACATCGCCCGGATTTTGACCGTTCTCCGGACGAAGGAAGTTGGAGCGTAAGCCATGCAGAAGGCACATAAAGCCAACAAACGAGTGCTGACCGGCATCGTGGTGAGCGACAAGAACGACAAGACCATCGTCGTGCGCGTCGAGACCCTCGTGAAGCACCCGCTGCTCAAGAAGTTCATCCGCCGTCGCAACAAGTTCATGGCGCACGATCCGGAGAACGCATGCGGTATCGGCGACAAGGTTCAGATCATCGAGAACCGCCCGCTCTCTGCCCGCAAACGCTGGGCCCTGAAGAGCATTCTGGAAAAAGCCGTTTAGGAGTAAGCCATGATCCAGGTTGAATCCAATCTCGACGTCGCCGACAACTCCGGCGCCAAACGGGTGGCCTGCATCAAGGTGCTCGGCGGCAGCCGCCGGCGCTATGCGAGTGTGGGCGATATCATCGTGGTCTCCGTCAAGGAGGCGATGCCCCATTCCAAGGTCAAGAAGGGCGACGTCATGAAAGCCGTCGTCGTTCGCACCACCAAGGAAGTGGGCCGTCCCGACGGGACCTATATCAAGTTCGACACCAACTCCGCGGTGCTTTTGAACAAGCAGATGGAGCCCATCGGGACCCGTATCTTCGGCCCCGTGGCCCGCGAGCTTCGCGCGAAAAACTTCATGAAGATCGTCTCGCTGGCGCCTGAAGTGCTGTAGGGAGTAGGCCATGCAGAAGTACAAGATTCGCAAAGATGACAAAGTGATGGTCATCTCCGGCAAGGACAAGGGGAAGGTCGGCAAGGTCCTGAAGATCCTTCGCAAGAAGGACAGGGTCCTGGTCGAAAAGGTGAACATGGTCAAGCGCCACACCAAGGCCAACCCCTACACCCAGCAGCCCG
>CAYUIN010000182.1:3615-5616 GCA_964444695.1 uncultured Desulfocurvus sp. | reverse complement strand
GGACGGGGCCTCCGGCGTCTGGCGCACCGAGCCGCAGGACGACCCGGACCAGCCCTGGTTTGCCAATCAGGTCGCGCGCGTGCTATGCGACCACACGGTCACGCCCCACGGGCTGCTGGACGCGCTTTTGGGCATCGAACTGGCCCTGGGGCGCGACAGGAGCACCGGGCCGGACGCGCCCCGGCGCTTCGGGCCCCGGGTCATCGACCTGGACCTGCTGCTCTTCGGAGACGAGGTCCTGGACGGGAAGCGGCTGACGCTGCCGCACCCGCGCATGCGCCGCCGGGCCTTCGTGCTGGTGCCGCTGGCGGAGCTGGCCCCCGGGCTGCGCTTCCCGGACGGCCAACCCCTGGCCGAGGCCCTGGCCGCCCTGGACTACGCCGTTCACGGCGACACCATCCGCCAGTAGGGCGGAGCGGGGCAGGGCGGAGGCGGCCGGAAGACGACCCGGCGGGACGGCCGAAAGGGCGCCCGCGCGGGCAGAATGGGAACCATGAATGCCTTGCGTTGAAAGCGCTTGCGCATTTATTAAAGTATAACTTCAAGTTCGCCGTGGGGGCTTGCGACCATGCTCAAATTCGTCGTCATCATCGTCGGCATTTTCCTGCTCTTCAAGATGTTCAAGGGCGATGCGCGCCACAAGGAAATGCGCCAGGACAAGGACACCGAGAAGCTGAAGGCCACCGGCGAAATGGTCAAGGACCCCATCTGCGGGACCTACGTGGAGCGCGACGGGGACATCCGCGTGCGCGACGGCGAAAAGGTCTACACCTTCTGCAGCTACGACTGCCGGGACAAATTCCTCAAGCAAATCGAGGCCAAGTCCGACGAGTAGCCATTCCCAAAGCGGGCGGGCCGTGATACGCTGACGCAAACGTCACACTTTGCAAAGGAGCACGGCCCCATGCGCTTTTTCATCGATACGGCCAATCTGGACGAAATCCGCCAGGCCAAGAAATACGGCCTGATCGACGGAGTGACCACCAATCCCAGCCTCTTCGCCAAGGAAAAGGAGGATTGGCGCACCCTTGCGGCCAAGATCTGCAAGGAGGTCGAGGGCCCCGTCAGCCTGGAAGTCGTGGGCCTCACGGCCGGGGAAATGGTCCGCGAGGCCACGGAACTGGTGAAGTTCGGCCCCAACGTGGTGGTCAAGATCCCGATGATCATGGAAGGGATGATCGCCGTGCGCGAGCTGACGGGCATGGGCATCGACACCAACGTGACCCTGATCTTCTCGCCCATGCAGGCGCTGATGGCCGCCAAGGCGGGCGCGACCTACGTCAGCCCCTTCGTCGGCCGCCTGGACGACATCTCCCACGACGGCACGGCCCTGGTGGAACAGATCGTGCGCATCTTCGACAACTACGCCCTGGAGACGCAGGTCCTCGTGGCCAGCGCCCGCAGCCCCAAGCACATCGTGGACGCCGCCATGCTCGGCGCCGACGTGGCCACGATTCCCTTCAAGGTCCTGGAAAAGCTGGCGCATCATCCGCTCACGGACAAGGGCCTGGAAGCCTTCCTGGCGGACTGGAAGAAGACCCCCGGCGCCTCCTGATCCCCACAGCGCAGCGGCGGAGACGGCCCGAAAGGGCGCCTGCAACCGCCGGCGAGGCCCCGACCTCGCCACACCCGACGACGAATCCCATCGACAAAGGCCCTGCGGGGCCTTTGTTTTTGCCCGGCCTGCGGATTTGCGACAGCCCACGCCGCCCCGGGCACGTGCAGCGTGAGTCATCCCGGCGCGCCGACATTATTCCCCCAGGAAGAAGCGGACCGAACGAAAGCCGAGAGGGCGCATCCGCGTGCCGCCTTAGGTGCTGTTCTTGGTCCTGTATTTGGCCCAAGCCCCGCCTTCATTGAAGTTTTCGCATGGAAATCAGGCCGACAGGAGTCGCCGGCCTGTTCAAAGCCCTCCCGAAAGAGGCCCGGACCCGTCGCGGGCAGGGCACCGGCATCGCCTTCGGCCAGTGCCCGGCTGTCCCCTCAAGCCCTCGATCCCAA
>CAYUIN010000182.1:0-3515 GCA_964444695.1 uncultured Desulfocurvus sp. | reverse complement strand
CGGGAACCGGGGCCAACCTCAAGCCCTGGTCCAAGAGTGTCCAGCGATCCTCCCCGAAATCGACCCGAACGACAGCCCCGCAGGCCCTTTGCCCACCCCTGCTTTGCCGTGCTTGATTGTCTCATAATGTAAATTATGTTAACTTTAATAACAGCAGGAGGAGTGGTAACCAGCTGGAATGCTGTTGAATTCTAAAGCGCTTCAGTTTCGTGAAACACTCTGCTCGTGCATTGGTTCAGCTTGAAGTTTTGTCTGTCGCCCCGAGGCTGATCGCCTCGACGAAACTCCACGATTCCGGCCTGCCTCGTCCACGAAACCCGTTCCTTCCGGCCAGGACTTCGCGGACGAACCTCCTCATCCCGCCACGCAACCCGACCCCACAGGTACGGACCGCCCACAACACCCCGCAGCCGGATCAGCAAGAACAAGTCTTTCAGGCCGCCCGACTCTCGGACGACCAATCCACGACGCCCTGTTCCCGTTCAACCACGGTATTTCATGCCGCCTTCCTGGCTCACGACCTGTCCTCTCCGTCAGAAGCCACAGAAACGCCCCTAAGCCCTTTTCGGGATCAACCCGAACAATTGCCCTGCGTCCATGGCCCCAAAGGCCCCAGTGCGGACAATCGAGACGAAGGCGGACGAGGGGTCGACGCTGCCTCCCCAACGCGACCACCCCAGGAGACGAGCACAGCGGTAATTTTATAATGAAAAGACAGCTGGTTGCGCTGAAAAGACAGCTGGCGTATCGCCGTCCTGGGGCAAAGACAGCAGCGCCGCGCGTCCAACGGATTCGGCAGCTGTCTTTCCACGCTTCATCGAAGGGCGCAAAGGTTCAAGATATCGGCCTGATACCGAACAATATTTCATGGCTGCCAACCCGCATAGGAAAACGCCAGCAAACCTCAAGCCGTGCTTGAAGTTTACTGGCGTTTATTCGTGATTCCAGACAGTTGATTTTGCCGCAGGCGCCCTACTTCTTGGTCATGCGGAACACGCCGTCCCAGCTCTCGCCGGGCGGGACGGGCGGGGTCTCCTTGAAGATGCGGCAGCGGTCGATGTAGGCCCGCGAGGGCGTGACCTTGCCTTCAGGGACGCGCTCGATGACGTCGGACTCCTGGAAGGCCGCGATGGCCTCGTCCCAGTGCATGGCCAGGTACAGTTCCATGGCGTGGTCGAACTTCTTGAACAATTCCAGCTCGACGTCCGTGAGGCCGCCCTTCAGGGCCACCACTTCGTAGACCTTCACGGGCTCGGACTTGCCCACCACGGCGATGTTGTCGATGAACCGGTACTCCACCATGTCGCGCACCAGGCATTCGGCGCCCTGCTCGTCCCAGGCCGGGGCGTCCAGCGTGTATTCGCTGACCAGGGTGTACACGCCGTACTGTTTGGCGCCGGATTCCAGGCGTGCCGCCAGGTTCACCGCGTCGCCCATCATGGTGTAGTTCATGCGCATCGTGCTGCCCATGTTGCCCACCACGATCTCGCCGGAATTGAGGCCGATGCGGACCTTCATCTCGTGCACGATGCCCGGCCATTTGTCCCCGGGGGCCCAGACCTCCGGCGGGTAGCCCTTGACGTTGCGCTCCTCCTCGCCGGGGGCGATCTTCTCCGACTTCCATTTCTCACGCAGTTCCAACAGCTTGTGCTGCATGCTCACGGCGATGCGACAGGCCCGGAAGGCGTGGTCCGGGACCTCCATGGGCGCGCCGATGAAGGCCACCACCGCGTCGCCCTCGTACTTGTCCAGGGTGCCCCGGTCGGCGATGAGGATGTCCGTCATGGCCGTCAGGTATTCGTTGAGCAGTTCCACCAGCTGGCGGGCCGTGAGCTTCTCGGAGAAGGTGGAGAAGCTCTGCACGTCGGAGAAGAAGGCCGTGATGAACCGGGCCTCGCCGCCCAGGCGCGGGTTGGCCTTCTGTTCGAACATTTCCGTAATGAGTTCGGGGGATAAATAGCTCTGGAAGGTGGAGTGCAGGAACTTCTTATGCCCTTCCTCGCGCCAGTACTTGAGCAGCGTGAGGGCGGCGAAGTTCACCACGAGCATGATCATCGGAAACAGCGGCGAGAGGAAGAAACCCTTGGTGCTCATGGCCCACACCGCGCCGTACCACATGCCCCCGGCGCTCAGGCCCAGGGGCACCAGGCTCCAGGCGGCGCTGACGAAGGTCAAAAGCAGTGTGGCCATCAGCCCGGCGGCGGCCAGCAGCAGGAATTCCAGCCCCGGAGCCCAGGCCGGACGCTGGATGAAGTCCTGCATCAGGATGTTGTCCACCACCGTGGCGTGGACTTCCACGCCGGGCAGGATGGGGTCGAAGGGCGTGGCCCGCAGGTCCAAAAGGCCCGCCGCCGAGGTGCCCAGGAACACGATCTTGCCGTCCAGTTCCTCCTTCTGGAACTGGCCGGAGAGCACGCGCCAGGCCGGAATGTAGCGGAACGACCCGCGCTTGCCCCGGTATTTGGTGTAGATCTGCCCGCGCCTGTCCACGGGGACCTCGATCTTGCCCAGGCGCAGGGATTCGATGCCCTGGCTGCCGACGTTGACCAGCACCTGGCGCTGGCCCAGGGCGGCCATCAGCGTGGCCACGGCCAGGTTCGGATAGATCTTGTCCTCGTAGCGCACGAACAGCGGCGTCGTGCGGTACACGCCGTCGGGGTCCGGCTCGGTGTTGAAGAACCCGGAGTTGTGCGCCGTCTGGGACAGCTCCGGGATGTTGCAGACCACAGAGGGCGCGGTGATCAGGAAGTCCGCCGCCGGGGGCGCGTCCTTCTGGCGTTTTTCAATGAATCCGACTGAATGCAGGACGCATCCCTTCTGCTCGTCCAGGGCCTTGCCGAAGTTGAAATAGTAGCCCAGGACGTAGGGCCCGCTGCCGATGACGCTGCCGAAGACCTGATCGTTGTCCATCAGCGCGTCGGGCATGCCGGTAAAGCCCATGTCCACTTGGAGATCTCGCTTCAGCGCCTGTTGCAGGACCTTGGGCGAGGTGCGGTCCGGCTCGGCGAAGACGATGTCCAGGCCCACGGACATGGCGCCCGCCTCGCGCAGCTTGGCCAGCAACAGGGCCACCCGGTAGCGCGGCCAGGGCCACTGCCCGTAGCGCGCCAGGCTGGCCTCGTCCAGGTCCACGATGACCGGGACCTTGGTGGTGGTCGCCGTGGCGGTGGTCCGCAGCAGCGTGTCGTAGACCTTGAGGTCCAGCTCGTGCAGGAACAGCGGGCGCTGGATGTACAGCCAGCAGGCCAGGGCCGTGGCCAGCATCCCGCAGGTGAACAGGAAGGCCCAGCTGTCCTTGAACCGTTCCAGAAGCTTGCCGATTCCGCCCGCCATGCGCCCTCCCCCGGTGCGCCATGGCCCGTCCGGGAGGGACGGGCCGCCTGCTTCTGCCTAGCAGATTTCGCGGCAAAGGGGAACGGCCCGGCCCCCCTGCCCCGCCGCCCCCGGCTAGTCCGCGAAAAGCGGCACGTGCTCGAAGCGGTTCACGTCCACCAGGCCCCGGTCCGTGAGCTTCA
>CAYUIN010000181.1:0-5616 GCA_964444695.1 uncultured Desulfocurvus sp. | reverse complement strand
CCTGGACCTGGTCCCCGGCGGGCAGGTGCGCCCGGGCCTCCATGCCCTCGGCCAGGCCCTGGCCGCCGCGCACGCCGATCTTCACCGGGAAGGTGCGGGTGGCCACGTCGCCCTGGGGAATCACGGCCAGGATCGAGCCCGGCAGCGTCCGCCCGGCCACGGAAACCTCCACGGACTGGCCCGGGGCCAGGAAGCCCAGGATGTCCTGCGGCACGTCGACCATCACTTCCAGGGCGTCGTCGCGGGCGATGCGGGCCACGACGGCCCCGGCGGGCAGCCACTGCCCGCGCTCCACCGCGCGCGAGAGCACCACCCCGGCGAACGGGGCGGGCACGGCGGTCTTCTCCAGCTCCAGGGCCAGGCGCTCGGTCTCGGCCAGGCGCGACGCGGCGCGGCTTTCCAGCTCCATCACCGTGAAGCGGGCCTCGTCGAACTCCTGCTGGGAGATGGAGCCCGTGGCGATGAGCTGCTGCCTGCGGGCCAGCTCGATGCGGGCCAGCTCCAGCGAGGCCTCGGCCTCGGCCAGCCCGGCGCGGGCGGCGTCCAGGCTCTTTTCCAGGAGCTTGGTGTCCAGCGTCACCAGGGCCTGCCCGGCGCGGACGCGGTCGCCCTCGTCGAAGCGGACCTCCAGCACCCGGCCCCCGACCTCGGCGGCCACGCCGGAGACCTCGGGGAACTGCACGGTGCCCACGAAATCGGCGCGGGGCACGGCCGTTCCGGCCTCGCTCTGGCCGGTGACGACCAGGGTCGCGGGCGGGCCCTGCGGTTTCTGCTCCTTGTCGCCCCCGCCGTCCTGCGCCAGGGCCGGGGCCGGGGCCGCCAGGGCCACGGCGCACAGCAACAGCACAACCAGCAGCGCCGTCCTTGTCGGCGGCGCGTTCCTCGTGCTTCTCATATCGGTCCTCCACCCCCCTGATGTCGGGGCCGTCTCAGCGTTTATCGCGGATGTAGCACACGTGGTTGTAAAGGCGATTGAGCATCGAAAGCAGGCTCTCGCGCTCCTCCCGCGTCAGGCAGGAGAAGGCCTGCCTGTTCTCGGCCTCGAAGATCGGCATCAGCTGCTCGCGCAGCCGCCGCCCCTCGTCCGTCAGGTAGATGCGGTAGGTCCTGCGGTCGTGCTGGTCGCGGTCGCGGTAGACGATGCCCTTGCCTTCCAGCACGTCGATCATCCGGGTGATGTTCGCCGTATCCTTGAAGGAACATTCGGCCAGCTCCTTTTGCGAGCGGCCCTCCTTCTCCCACAGTCGGCACAGAAGCGCCCACTGTTCGCTGGTCACGTCGATGCCCGCCATCCGAAAACTGCGGCGCAGTTCGAATTTCAGCGCCTTGCCCGTGCGGTAGATGGCGTAGCCCACGGAATCATCGATTGAAAACGTCTCGTCCTGCATCATTTATCCTTTTGGCTGCAATGGTTCCGCAGAACGCTAGCCTCGGGTCCGGCATGCGTCAATGAGAAAACCTGTTTGAAACAGCATGGAAAAAGACAAACGATTTCCCTTGGATGGGCGGAACCGCTGGCCGCCCGCCGCGGGGGCAGGAAACCAAGGAATTCAAACAGGTTCCGCCCCGTCGACCGCCCTCCGGCGCCGGGCGGGCCCCATGCGCGCGGCTCGGGCCCCACCCCGTGCCCGGGCACAGGCCGAAAACAGGAGGCGAATTTCCACCATACACCAGTTGCGGCCAGGCGGCAAAGCCGCCGCTTCCACCGCGCCGCCGCTAGTCCCGGTCCACGCGCAGCAGGAGCTCGTGGGCCGGGCCGAAGCACAGCCGCCGGACCAGGGTGATGACCACCAGCGAGGAGATGGCCGTGGAGGCCACGAGCATCAGCATGATCACGATCTGGTAGCGGCAGGCCTGGGACGGGTCCGCACCGGCCAGGATCTGGCCGGTCATCATCCCCGGGATGGACACCAGGCCCACGCCCATCATGGAGTTGATGGACGGGATCATCCCCGCGCGCACGGCCTCGCGCACCACGTCCTGGCTGGCCTCGCGCGAGTCCGCGCCCAGGCTGAGCAGCATCTCCACCTCCGCCCGGCGCGCGCGCAATCCGCTGAACAGCCGCTCCAGGGAGATGGCCAGGGCGTTCATGGAATTGCCCGCCACCATCCCGCCGATGGGCAGGAAATACTGCGGCTTCCACCACGGCTCGGCGCCGATGATCAGCCCCGTGACCACCGTCGCCACCAGCATGTAGCTGGCGGCCATGGCCCCGAAGGCGGGCAGCCCGAAGGCCACGTCGCGCTCCGGCACCCGCCCCCGCACGATGTGCGCCGCCGCCGCGATCATCGCCACGAACACCGCCAGCACCGGCAGGCCCATGTCCAGGGCGAAGATGAACTTCAGCGCGTAGCCCATCAGGAACAGCTGGGCGAAGGTCCGCACCGTGCCCAGGGCCATGGTCCGCCCCAGGCCCAGCCGGAAGGCCAGGGACACGCCCCCGGCCACCAGGATGAAGACCAGCGTCAGGGCCAGTTGGCCCGCGCCGATGGGCAGCGGTCCCGCTCCGTTCATGGCGCCTCCTCGATGCGGCAGCTCAGGGCGCGCAGCGTGCGAAACGGCACCGTGCGCGGCTCGTAGTCGTTGTGGCAGACCATGACCACCGCCACGCCGTGTTCGCGGCAGGCGCGCTCGGCGGCGTCCTCCACCACGGTGCGGCTTTCGGGGTCCAGGGCGCTGGTGGGTTCGTCCATGAGCATCGCCCCGGGCCCCAGCAGCATCGCCCGCAACAGGCACAACCGCTGGCGCTGCCCCACGGAGAGCCCCTTGGCCGCCGCGTCCAGGGACACGCCCTCCAGCAGCAGCCCGTCCAGCCCCCGGCGCATGGCCGCGTCGTCCGGCACGGCCAGCCCCTTGTTGGCCGCGAAGCGGTACGGCAACAGCAGGTTGTCCCGCACGCTGCCGGAGACCACCACCGGGGTCTGCTGAATCAGGCACACCGCGCGGCGGTACTCGGGCGCCGGGACCTCCCGCGCGTCCTGGCCGCGATACAGCAGCCGCCCGGACTGCGGCGTCTCCAGCCGCGCCAGCAGCCGAAGCAGCGTGGACTTGCCGCCGCCCGAAGGCCCCCGCACAAGCACGAACCCGCCGGGCTCCACCCGCAGGTCCACCCCGTCCAGGCAGAGCTTGCCGTCAGGATAGGAAAAACGCACCGCGTCCAGTGCGAGCAATGCATCAAACGTCATGGGCACCTTCTATCACGGAGCATAACAAAAGGCCCGGCCGAATTGGCCGGGCCTTCGCTCGTCACACGAATGCAACGCCGTCTATTTCTTCTTGCCGCGGCGTTCCCACAGCTTCATCTCGCCCATCTTCTTGCGGCGCTCGCGGGCCAGGCTCTTGCAGACCAAGGAGGTCTTCTTGGGGTAGCCCCACTTCTCCTTGTACTCGATGGGAGTCAGGTCGTGGGTGGCCAGGTGGCGCTTGGTCAGCACCTTGAAGCTCTTGCCGCACTCCAGGCAGACGATGCTCTTCTCGCGGATGGCCTTCTTGGGGTCCATCGCCGGGGCGTCGGAATCCGCATCGACCACGTCGTCGCTGATGTTGGCGATGCCCTGGGCCAGCTTCTGGACCATGGAAATGATCTCTTCCTCGGTCATAGTGCGCACACTGGCCTGCGCCTTCACTATCTCTAGTGCTTCTTTCAAGTAGTCGTCCATGTTGATCCTCCGAAATGAATGTGTAGACACTCTATAGCTGAGGAACATGACGCCTGCAATATGTTTTTGTTCGCATTCAGAAAAAAAGCCCCGCCATCCGGAGCTATTTGCGCAGCTTTTTGCACGCCGGGCCAATGTGAATGCCCACTGAGCGGTTGGGAGTAGTCTCTGTAATGCCCCGCAGCAAAGGGCAAACTAGGATCCCTCCTTGCCCGGTTTCCATTCCCGAACGCGACCGGAAATGCAGCGCGCGACGCAATTCAATACAATAGCGAAGTGCAGAGGATGCGGATGGAGTAAGATTGAGAAAAAATGCGCATTCCGTGCGTATACCTTCCCGTGGGGTCCGCCACGCGCCGAACAACGTGCGTTTTCGGCGCCGGATGCGTCTCCTGGGCCGCTTAGCGCAATCCCGCCAGGCGCAAGACGGTCGCCAGCCCCAGCCGCTCGCGGACCACGTCCGCCAGCCGCTCCAGGGCGGGCTCCACGTCGTAGCACGCCACAACGCGGCCCAGCGGCGCATGCCCTGCCCGGCTCCTGAGCCCGTCCACGAACCGCCGCCGGAAGCCGTCCGCGTCGAACAGCCCGTGCAGGTAGCTGCCCCAGACCATGCCCCCCGGCGCGGCCCAGCCCAGGACCTCGCCGCCCTCGCGCACCACGCACGCCGCGGCCCCGCCGCCCGGCGCCGCCGCCGTGCGGCCATGATGGATCTCGTAGCCGGACAGCGCCTCGCCCGTGGGCTCGTGCCGGGCCTCGGCCCGCACCAGGGTCTTGTCCCGGGCCAGCTCCGTGTCCACGCCCAGCAGGCCGAGCCCCGCCTGCTCGCCGCCGCCCTCCAGGCCGTGCGGGTCCGTCACCCGCCGCCCCAGCGCCTGCAACCCGCCGCACAGGCCCACGATCTCCGTGCGCCCGCCCGCCGCCAGCGCCTCCAGCGCCGCCGCGAACCCCGACTCGCGCAGCCAGGCCACGTCCGCCACCACGTTCTTGCTGCCGGGAATGATCACCGCGTCCGGCGCGCCCAGGTCCCCGGCCCGCCGCGCCACGCGCACCAGCACGTCCGGCTCCCCGGCCAGGGCGTCCAGGTCCGTGAAATTCGAGATGTGCGGCAGGTCCACGCAGGCCACCTCCACCACCCGCTCCGGACCGGGCCGCATGTCCAGCGCCCCGCTCTTGAAGCTCACCGAATCCTCCTGGGGCAGCCCCAGCCCCGCCAGATACGGCACCACCCCGGCGAAGGGCACGCCCGTGCGCGCCGTCACCGCCGTCAGCGCCGGGGCCAGCAGGCTCTCGTCGCCCCGGAAGCGGTTGACCACGAACCCCGCCACCAGCGACCGCTCCCACTCCGCCAACAGCTCCATCGTGCCCACGAAGGACGCGAAGACCCCGCCCCGGTCGATGTCCCCGGCCAGCAGCACCCGCGCCCCCGCATACTCGGCCATGGCCATGTTCACGATGTCGTGGCGGCGCAGGTTGATCTCCGCCGGGCTGCCCGCCCCCTCCAGCACCATGACCTCGTGCTCCGAGGCCAGCGAATCGTACGCCTCCCGCGCCCGCGCAAAGGCCTGCGGCTTGTAGCGCACATACTCCGCCACCGTCATATTGCCCACCGGGCGGCCCATGACGATGACCTGCGAGCCCACGTCCGAGGCGGGCTTGAGCAGCACCGGGTTCATCCGCGCGTCCGGGTCCAGGCGGCAGGCCAGGGCCTGCGTCACCTGCGCCCGGCCCATCTCGCGCCCGTCGCGCGTCACGTAGGAATTGAGCGACATGTTCTGCGCCTTGAACGGCGCCACGCTGTAGCCCTCGCGCAGCAGAATCCGGCACAGCGCCGCCGCCAGCACGCTCTTGCCCGCGTCGGACGAACAGCCCTGGACCATCAGCGCCGGGGTCCGCCGCCGCAGCGGCCCGGGCCCGGCCCCGGCCCCCAAGGCCTCGGCCACGCCGCGCACCAGCCGCT
>CAYUIN010000180.1:444-5617 GCA_964444695.1 uncultured Desulfocurvus sp. | reverse complement strand
CTCCACCGCTTGTGCGGGCCCCCGTCAATTCCTTTGAGTTTCAGCCTTGCGACCGTACTCCCCAGGCGGGATGCTTAACGCGTTAACTGCGGCACCGAAGGGCATCCCCCCCGACACCTAGCATCCATCGTTTACAGCGTGGACTACCAGGGTATCTAATCCTGTTTGCTCCCCACGCTTTCGTACCTCAGCGTCAGTCACTGTCCAGGTGGCCGCCTTCGCCACTGGTGTTCCTCCCGATATCTACGGATTTCACTCCTACACCGGGAATTCCGCCACCCTCTCCAGGACTCGAGTCCACCAGTTTCGAGTGCAATTCCTCCGTTGAGCGGAGGGCTTTCACACCCGACTTGGCAGACCGCCTACGCACGCTTTACGCCCAGTGATTCCGATTAACGCTTGCACCCTCCGTATTACCGCGGCTGCTGGCACGGAGTTAGCCGGTGCTTCCTCTGGAGGTACCGTCAGCTACAAAGCCTGTTCGACTTCACAGGGTTCTTCCCTCCTGACAGAGGTTTACGACCCGAAGGCCTTCGTCCCTCACGCGGCGTCGCTGCGTCAGGCTTTCGCCCATTGCGCAATATTCCCCACTGCTGCCTCCCGTAGGAGTCTGGGCCGTGTTCCAGTCCCAGTGTGGCTGATCATCCTCTCAGACCAGCTACCCATCGTCGCCTTGGTGGGCCATTACCCCGCCAACTAGCTAATGGGACGCGGACTCATCTTGGGGTGATAGCTTGCATGCAGAGGCCATCTTTCCAACAAACATAAGAATGCTGCGTATCCGGTATTAGCAGCCGTTTCCAGCTGTTATCCCGATCCCCAAGGCAGATTATCCACGCGTTACTCACCCGTGCGCCGCTCTACTCATCCCCCGAAGGAGACTTTCTCGCTCGACTTGCATGTGTTAGGCACGCCGCCAGCGTTCAATCTGAGCCAGGATCAAACTCTCCAGTTAGGAGTAGTATTGATTACGATCCTGTATTGAATCGCAAAACGTATTCTTTTTTTCGGAAACCGCGATTGCTCGCAGTTTTTTCCGACTCGCTATTTAATTGTCAAAGAACCTTTCCGCACTCAGCTCGGCACCCTGGCCGGGCTGCCGGGTCGTACCCGGCACGGGTGGGAAGTGTAACCTACCTCGGCATCGCCTCGGTGTCAACATCTTCCCGTTTCAAGGTCACGAACTTTCGTCCGTGCGAGGGGCGGTTTCTACCTGGAAGCGTGTGCCTCGTCAACCCCTTTTTTCAACTTCTTTCGAAGCGGCCACCGAAGCGGCAGGAGGTGGTATCTACCCGGAACCGTTGGCTCCGTCAACCCCTGTTGGTCTCTTTTTTTCAAAGTCCGCCGGGCCCGTTCGTCCCGTGCGGAGGAGGCTTCTACGCCAGCTTGGCAGCCTCCGTCAACCCCTGGGCGCAATCTTTTTTCTCGCGCCCTGGTCCGCCGTTTCCGCCGGACCGTGGGGAGGGTTTCTACACGGCGCCGAAGCGTCCGTCAACCCTTTTGAATCATTCTTTTTTCAAGGTCCGCGTCGTGTCGGCCGCCAGGCCGTCCCTCGTCGCGGAAGGGGGTTATGACTGAACTCGGGGTCGCCGTCAACAGGATTTCTGCACCTCGCGCATATTTCTTGTAACCCACTGAAAGCGCACTGAAACTGGGCTCAAGAATGGCGCCTTCCCGGGGCCTGCCGGGCGCAAAACGCGGGGCCCGGCGCCGCCCCTGCCCGTTTGGGCCCCCGAAACCCGGGGCGCGAAGCCCCGTGCGCAGGGCCTAGAAACGGGACTTCGGCAGGTTCCAGGCCGCCCATTCGGGCCAATCCGGCGGGGCGGCGGCCTCGAACTCCGGCAGGCTGAGGCGGAAATGATGCAGGTACAGGCGCTCGGAGGCGGCGGCCGGGGCGGTTTGCCCGTCCACGGCGCCCTGAGCGGCAGGGGATTCCGGCTCGCCGGGCAGGCCGCCGTAAAGCGGATCGCCCAGCACGGGGTGCCCGGCGTGGGCCAGGTGGACGCGGATCTGGTGACGGGCGCCCTTGTGGATCCGGCAGCGCAGCAGCGTGGCGCCCAGCGCCGCGTCGTAGAGCACGGGCTCGGCCTCGGTGCGGCGCAGGCCCGTGGGGTCCTGTTCATCGAGGACGCGCACCGTGCGCCTGCGGGCGGCGTCGATGACGCCCGCCAGGACCAGGGGCTCCTCCACCCTGCCCCGGACCAGGGCGGCGTAGGTCTTGGTCACCAGGGCCCTGTCCTCCAGCTCGCGGTAGGCCGCGTGGGCCTCCGGGGTCAGGGCCACGCCCAGCAGGCCGGAGGTCAAAAAGTCCAGGCGATTGACCAGCGCGGCCCAGCGCCCGGGCCAGAACGCCCCCAGGCAGGCCGAGACGCTGGCCCCGGGCCGTCCGGCGATGGCTTCGGAGTGCACGCCGCCGGGCTTGAACAGGGCGGCCATGGCCGCGACGGTGTTCTGCCCCACCACGCGCACCCCGTCGGGCACGACGCCGGGCGCGCCGGGGCCCGCGCAGGCGCCCTCCCCGTCCGCCCCGGCCTGGCGCAGCTCCAGGGTCTGCCCGGCCTGCACGCGGTAGCCCTTGGGGCGCGGGCGGCCGTCCACGAGCACCAGGCCCGTGTCCCAGGCCCGCTTGCGCTCGCGCAGGCCGGAGCCCGGCAGCAACACTTCCAAAGCCTGGTCCAGCCGCCTGCCCTGCCAATCCTCGGGCACCAGGGCCCGCATGATGTCTTCGGTCATGGGCGCTGTGTAGCCTGCTTCGGCCCCGCTGCCAAGGCCGGGGCGCGCGGTCCAATATCACTATATATGCAGCCGCGAAACCGCCCCGCTCCCGCCCGCCCCCGGCCCGCGCAAACAAACAGCGCCGGAACCCCTCCATCCTGGAAGGATTCCGGCGCGAAATGCGCGATGGTCAGGCGCTGTGGCCGCGCGGGGATGCCCAGGGCCCCGGCGGGCGGCGGCTCAGCCGCGCTTGCTGACGAACCGGCTGGCGGTGGGCACCAGCTGCGTGGCCTGGCGGTAGCCGGAGATGCGGCCGTGTTCCTTGCGGACGCGGGCCAGGTCGGTCTCCAGGCTCTTGTGCAGGTTGCGGGCCTCGCGGGACAGTTGCCCTTGCAGGCCCCTGAGCTGCCGCAGCTTGTCCAGCAGCTCGTCCACGTCCACCTGTTCGTGTTCCTTGGCGATCCAGGCGCGTTCCAAGAGGCCCCCGCGTTGCTGGGCGGTCTCCTCGGTTTCCTCCACCTTGCCGGCGGCCAGGAATTCGAGCTCGCGCCGTCCCAGGTCCAGGGCCTGTTCCAGCAGGTTCAGGCACTCGGACATGGCTAGGCCGCCTTGGAGGCTTCGCGGATGTCCTCGCGCAGGTCGGCGATGACCTGCTTCCACTTCTCCACGCTGGCCAGGAATTCGTACTCGATGAGGTCGGCCAGCAGGATCCAGTCCTCGTTCTCGCTGACTTCGATCATCTCGGAGAACAGGGCGGTGATCTCTTCCATGTTGTCGTTGAGCACCTGGCGGTCGCGCAGGCTGAACTCGTCGCGCAGCACGCCGATCATGCCCAGGAAGTCGCGGGTCACGTCCAGCAGGTCCTGGTACAGCTCCAGGGCCTCGGCGTCGTCGCCGCGGCGGAACAGGTCCGCCACGCTGCGGCAGCCGTGGCCCATCAGGCGCACGACCTTGTACAGCTCGCGGGTGATGTTCACGGCCATTTCGGGCACGGCCATGGTCACGATCTCCACCGACTCGATTTCCTCGGTGGGGATGTCCTCGGCCTGGTGCGGGTAGATCTCGGAAAAAGCTTCCTTGTTGACGAAGACGTCGGTGACCATCCTGTTGTCCAGGTAGTCCTGCTCCATCACCTTGACCAGCAGGTCCTCGAGATTCGTGAAGTTGTTCACGCTCAGACCGGTTTCCTGACCATCGATAACGATCATCTCTCTCCTCCTTGGAATGGGCAAATATGGGCGCACGGGATGCGCCACGGTCCGCTTGATTCAATTAGCGTGCCAGTGGCTGCACATCCGCCAGCCAGGCCACGATCATCTTATGGTAAAGATCAATGACTTCGCCAAGTTGATTCATATCCTCGGCGGCTTCCTGGGCCTGTTCGCGCCACATGTCGCCCAGCACGGAGAACTCCCCGCTGTCGCTCCACAGGCCCGTCAGGCGCTCGAAATTGCCGAGGAACCGGCTTTTCAGGGCCGCCACGGGCGCCCCGGCCACGGCCCGGGCCTGGGCGTGCAGCAGTTCCAGCAGCTGCGCGGACTGGCTCAGGACGGGCAACACCTTGTCGACAAAGGATTTTGAGAGCGCCACGGACCCCGGCAGCGGCGCGGGCGGGCGCTTGTCGAGAAATTGACGATAGTGATGGCGCTGCATCCGGATCCAGGCCGTGCGGTCCTCGGCCTCGTGGCCCGTGAGGGAGACGAGGTCCAGGCCGCCGCGCGGATCCGGGCGGGTCAGCCAGGCGCGCAGGCCCGGGGGCTCGGGCGGGGCCACGGCGTCCCAGGCGCCCGTGTCCAGGAAGCTCCTTATATAATGATATACGGCCCGGGCACGCACGGAGCGGCGGCAGGCGTAGCCGATGGTGCAGCGGTGGCGGAAGCCGCAGGGGTGGCAGGGCAGGTCCGGCTCCAGGCACAGGGCGCCCGAGGCGTAGGGCCCCGTGTCCCAGGGCTGGGCCGTGGCCAGGAAGATGGCGCAGACCGGCGTGCCCAGCCCGGCGGCCAGGTGCATGGTCCCGGTGTCGTTGGTCACCAGCAGGCCCAGCTGCGTGAGGGCGGCGGCCAGCCCGGGCAGCGAGGTCCGGCCGATGAGGCTCACCGACGGGCAGGCGCCCTGGGCGGCGAAGCGCTCGCCCAGGCGTTCCTCCCCGGGCGCGCCCAGCAGCACGGGGCACAGCCGCCGCTCGGTCCAGAGCAGCGCCCCCAGTTCCGCGAACCGCTCCACGGGCCAGCGCCGCATGTCCGCGCTGGCGCCCAGCTGGAAGCCCACAAAGCCCCGGCAACCCTCGGGCGCCAGGTCCCGCAGCAGGGCCGCGACGTCCGCGCGCGCGGCCTCGTCCGGGCGGACCAGGGCGTAGCGCCGCTCGTCCGGGCCCAGGCCCGCCACCTCGCAGAACTGGTCCACGAGGTTGAAGGGGCTGTTGCCCCGGGTGCGGGTGGAGGCCACCAGGAACGCGGCC
>CAYUIN010000180.1:0-434 GCA_964444695.1 uncultured Desulfocurvus sp. | reverse complement strand
GCGAAGCTCGTGCCGTCGCCGAAGCGGTCCAGGCCGAAGCCCTCCTGCCGAGCGCCGTGGGCCATGCGGGTCAGCAGCCTGCCGGGCAGCGTGGCCGTGAGGTTCAAGACGGTGTCCGGCTTCCAGGCCGCCACGGCGTCCGAGGCGAATTCCCACAGCGTGCCCAGGCCCCGGCGCCAGTCCTGGTCCATGTCCGCCAGCAGGCGCGAGCCGGGCAGCCCGAAGACCGCGTCCACGTCGCCCAAAAGCGCCGTGGCCGGGGCGAAATTCTCCAGGCACACCAGCCCCACGCGCTGCCCGCGCGCGGTGAGCCCCGCGACCACGGGCTGGGTCTGCAACAGGTCCCCGAAGCGGGTCAAATTGATGACGAGGGTGCGCAAGCAAAAATCCCCTTGCATTCCGGCGTATTGCATGGCGACGGCGGCCACAGTGGC
>CAYUIN010000179.1:0-5671 GCA_964444695.1 uncultured Desulfocurvus sp. | reverse complement strand
TATGCCGTTGAGCATACAACCTTAAGCTAGGGAGTGCCGACATGGTATTTTCATGGGCTTGCGGGCGGGTGCGGGCTCAGGCCGCCGGGGCCTGGGCGGGCGCGGCCTCGCGGGCCAGCCGCCAGGCCGCCACGTCCTCGACGCTGACCAGCGGCATCCCATGGCGCCGCGCGAAGGCGGCGATCTCCGGCAGGCGGGCCATGGTCCCGTCGGGGTTGGTCAGCTCGCAGAGCACCCCGCAGGGCTCCAGCCCCGCCAGGCGCATCAGGTCCACGTTGGCCTCGGTGTGGCCCCGGCGCTCCAGCACGCCGCCGGGGCGAGCGCACAGCGGGAAGACGTGCCCGGGGCGGCGCAGGTCCCCGGGCCCGGCGCCCGGGGCCACGGCGGCGCGCACCGTGGCCGTGCGGTCGGCGGCTGACACGCCGGTGCTCACGCCGCGCGCGGCCTCGATGGACACCGTGAACCCGGTGCCGTAGGCGCTGGTGTTGTGGGCGACCATCATCGGCAGGTCCAGGCGATGCACATGCTCCGGGGTCAGGCAGAGGCAGACGATGCCGCTGCACTCGCGGATCAGCATGGCCATCTGGTCCTCGGTCAGGGTCTGGGCCGCGAAGAACAGGTCGCCCTCGTTCTCGCGGTCCTCGTCGTCCACGACGAGGACGCCCCGGCCCGCGCGCAGGGCCGCAAGGGCCCGCTCCACGCGCTCGTCCGGGGTGCCGAAAGGGGAAAGCAGGGTCTGATTCATGGCATGCTCCATTGTGGGGGTTGCCGGAATCAGGGCGATCTAGGAGACGCGACGGACGGCGGCGGCGCGCGCCCCGCGCCGCGCAGGCGACGCAAGGAACGCGCGCGGGCCGGGGCCCGTGCGGGACAGGGATGTCCTCTCCTCTTCCATCCGGACTGTCACCGTCGGCTCCGGCCTCGCACCGGATCTGCTGACCCTCCCCCCGTGGGGAGGCGCTCGCGGGCTCCCCGGCCGTGGCCGGGATACCGCCGGTGGGGAATTGCACCCCGCCCTGAGGATCGTACGCCCCAGGTCTTACGCCCCGCCGCCGCCGGGGTCAACCGCCCGCGACGCCACGCGAAAGGGCCCGGAGACCGAGGTCCCCGGGCCCACGCCATGGTCGCGCGTTCAGGCCTGCCCGGCTCGTCAGGCGGGCTCGGCCAGCGCGTCGCCGTCGGATTCCAGCATGGCCTCGACCATGCGCTTGAGATCCTCGGCAAGGTTCTGCAGGGAGGACACGGCGGCATAGGAATGGTTCATGCCCTCCATGGACTCCCCGGCGATGCGGTTGACCTCGTCCACCGCACGGTTGATCTGCTCCGAGGACGCGGACTGCTGCTCGCTGGCCGAGGCGATGCCCTCGACCTGCAACGTGTTCTGCTCCACCAGGCTCACGATCTCCTCCTGGGACAGGCCGGATTCCGTGGCCAGCCCGGCGCTCTCCTGGACGGCGCCCAGCGCCGCGCGCATGGTGGCGATGTTGCGCTGGGTGGCCTCGCGGATGGCCAGGATGCTGCGGTCCACCTCCTGGGTGGCGATCATCGTCTTCTCGGCCAGCTTGCGGACCTCGTCCGCCACCACGGCGAAGCCGCGCCCGGCGTCGCCCGCCCGGGCGGCCTCGATGGCGGCGTTGAGCGCCAGCAGGTTGGTCTGGTCGGCGATCTCGCTGATGACGTCCATCACCCGGCCGATGTCCTCCACCTGGCGGCCCAGGGCCTCGGTGCCCGTGCGCATCTCGTCGGCATGGGAGGACACGGTGTTGATGGCGTCCACCGCGCGGCGGACCTTGGCCGCGCCGTTGCTGGCCTTCTCCTTGGCCTCGCGGGCGTTCTCCGAGGCGTCGCCCGCGTTGCGCGCCACCTCGATCACCGCCGCGTTCATCTGCTCCATGGCCGTGGCCGTCTCGGCCATGCGCGAGCTTTGGATCTCCGCCCCGCGCCGGACCTGGGCGATCATCGCCGAGAGGTCGCCCACGGACTCGGACACGCGGCGCGAGAAATCGTCCACGCGCCCGGCGGAGACGCGCATCCGCTCCCACAGGGCCTTGACCCGCTCCTCCTGGCGCTGGGCCTCGCGCATGGCCTCGCGGGCCGCGTCGGCCTGGGCCTTGGCGTCGGCCTCCTTGGCGTGCACGTCTTCCAGGCGGGCGCGCAGCTCGGCGACCATGGAGGCGATGTCCCCGGACAGGGACTGGAACTCGCGGGGCATGCCCGTGGCCGGTTCGGCCTCCAGGTCCCCGGAGGACACGGCGCGGGAATAATGCGTCAGCTGGTCCAGCGGCCGGTTGATGCTGCGCCCGGCCAGGTAGATGAACAGCGCCAGCAGGAGCACCGTGGCCAGCTCCGTGGCCAGGATGCAGCCCTCGGCCAGGGAGGCGATGCGCTCCATGGACGCGGCGTAGGCGTCGCGCAGGCCGGTGACGGAGGGCTCCAGGGCCCGCCCGGCGGCCACCAGGGCCCCGGCGGCCTGCTCGGAGGCGCCGCGCAGGCGCACGTATTCGGCAAAGGCCTTGTCGTAGTCCCCGAGCACGGCGCGCAGCGTCTCCTCGCGCGCGGAATCGAACCCGCCGGAGGCGATGCGCTGCTCCAGGACCTGATGGGCGGCGGCGGCGCGGTCCAGGTACTTGGACGCGCCGCGCAGCTGGTAGTTCTTTTCCTGGCGGCGCAGCTGCAACAGGGCCAACAGCACCTCCTGGTCGCCCAGGGCGTCGATCTCCGCCTCCAGGGCCCGCCCGGCGGCGATGAACTCGCGGCGCACGCCGTGCTCCTCGTCCAGGCCCACGGAGCGCTCGATGTCCGCCGCCTGGGAGAAGGCCTGGTCGTAGGCGTCCACCAGGCGCGAGACCTCGGCCACGTCCTTGGCGTGCCCGGCGTCCTCGGCCACGATGCGGCCCAGGACCTGGCGGATGGCGCCGGTCTGTTCGGCCACCTTGGCGGCGTAGGCGTCGTCGTGGCGCATGATGAAGTTCTTCTCCTGCCGCCGGGCCTGCAGGGCGTGGACGAAGGCCTGCTCGGCCAGATCGTGCAGGGAACGGCTGGACTCGGTCATGGTCGTGCCGACCTTGTTCACGCCGAACACCAGGGCCAGGCCCACCAGGGACACGCAAAGAATAAGAATAAGCTTCGATTTCACTGACATAGCGTCAACTCTCCTCGTATTTCCGTGATCCGGCCATCGGCCACCAGGGAGCGGGCCGCGTCGCAGACGTCGCGGTCCAGGGACTTACCAGCCTGGCCGGCGATCTCCTGCATGGCGCAGGGCAGGCCCAGGGCGGCGCGGTACGGCCGGTGGGAGGACATGGCCTCCATCACGTCGGCCACGGCCAGGATGCGCGCCCCGGGTTCGATGTCCTTGCCGATAAGCCCGCCGGGGTAGCCGCTGCCGTCCGACCGCTCGTGGTGTTGCAGGACGATCATCCCCACGGGCCAGGGGAAGGGAATGTTGCGCAGGATTTCGAAGGCGGTCTCGGGGTGCTGGCGGATGAGGGCCAGTTCGCCGCTGGACAGGCGGGCGGGCTTGGACAGGATGGCCATGGGCACGCAGACCTTGCCCATGTCGTGCAACAGGCCCGCGATGCGCAGCATTTCCAGTTCCGAATTGTCCATGCCCAGGCGCTGGCCGATGAGGTGGGACAGGCGCGAGACCTGCTGCTGGTGGCCGGAGGTGTAGAGGTCGCGTTTTTCCAGCGTGCTGGACAGGGCCTTCACGGTCTCGTTGAGCAGCAGGCTCAGGTTCTCGTTGGTCCGCTGCAGCTCGCTCTCCACGCGCTTGCGCTGGGTGATGTCGCGCGAGATGGCGGAGATGCCCCAGATGCGGCCGTCCCGGAAGATGGGAGAATAGGTCACGGACACGGGGAAGACCGTGCCGCAGCGGCGGCGGCGCAGGGTTTCGTAGCGGCCCACGGCACGCCCGCAGGCGATCTCCTCCATGATGTAGCGCATTTCGCCCGCCAGGCCCTCGGGCACGATGTCGTACACGGAGATGCCGCGCATGGCCCCGGGCTCGTAGCCGTAGTTGAACTCGGCGGCCCGGTTGGCCGAACGGACGGTCCCCTCCAGGTCGATGCCCAGGATGGCGTCGTTGGTGGAGTCGACGATCACCGCCAAGCGGGCGATCTCCTCCAGGGCGCGGCGGCGCTCGGTGATGTCCGTGAGGATCACGATGACCCCCGGGCCGTCGCGGACCTTGCCCACGCGCGCCAGGCGCACGCGGTAGTAGCGGGGCGGGTCGAAGAGGCCGGGCTGCTCCTTCTCGAAGGTCCGGGTCACCTCGGCGGAGATGCGGAAGGCGGCGATGTCCCCCTCCAGCCAGGGGCCGATCAGGGCCTGGACCCGTTCCAGGCCGTCGCGCCGCCTGGCGCCCCGCTCACCGAATTGCTGCATGGCCGCGTCGTTGGCGTCGGCCAGCGCGTCCGTCCCGTCCAGCACCAGTGCCGGTTGGGGCAGATGGCGAAATACGTTTCTGTATCGGATCACTTCCTTGCACCTCACTGGGCCCGACCTCTCCCGGAAGGCGGGCACAGTGACTCCCCTTGGCAAGGCACATGCCAACGCCGATCGCGCAAGGCGGGCGCGGCCCGAGCACGGCGCGGAGGCGTCCGACCCCGCCCCGCCTGTCCATCCTCCCGATTCGCGGGGCATGCACGACGCGCCGCATCGCGCAAGGAGGGGGCGAATACGCCGAAACATCCCGAAACCGACGCCGGCCGGAACCGCGCAACACGACCACGCCGCAAACAAAAAGGCCCGGGAGCATTACACTCCCGGGCCCTTTGCGGCTTTGCGCCATATCAACAATTTCACACGCCGTAGCTGCAGATATAATCCACCACGGATTCCACGGTCAGCTTGAAGGAGGAGTCGGCCGGGACGTTGAAGCTGTCCCCCGGGCCGAAGGTCCGGTACTCGGAGGCCCCGGGCAGCAGGACCCTGGCGGTTCCGGCCTGGATCTCCATCAGCTCGCTCTGGGCGGTGCCGAATTCGTAGTCCCCGGGCAGCATGATGCCCAGGGTCTTGAAGCTGCCGTCGGGGAACACGATCCGTCGGCTCGTGACCTTGCCGTCGAAGTAGATATTGGCCTTCTTGACCACGCTGACGCCGGAAAACTCGCTCATGGACGCTCCGAATCGGGATGGTTGGGGGTCTGACCGTCAGGGTTTCGGGGCGTGCGCGAGCAGCGTCCCGACCATGGCGGCGGTCTTGATGGACATGCACAGCTCGGCCCGGGCCGGGCCGAAGGAGACGTCCAGGGTCACGACGTTGTCCGTCTGGCGGGCGGGGGACTGGGCGGCGGTGAGCAGCGGCAGCTCCAGCACGGCGCCGTCGGCGAAATCCAGGGCCGTGGCGCCCTCGGGCTCGGGGCGGGGCGCCGCGTCCTCAAGGGCCTGCAAGGCCGCCACCATCTCGGCGCAGCCGACCAGGGACACGGGCAGGAACACCGGCCCGAACTGCAACACGACCACGTCCTGTTCCTTGAGGAGCGAGGCCTCGGGGTCCTGCGTCAATACGGGCAGCAGGTACGGTCCCGGCCCGGTGAATTCGATGCGCTGTCCTTCCAGGTCCATCTCGCCTCCGGATATGCTTGAGAGTCGTCGATTCCGGGACAATACCCGGGGCGGAGCCGCGTTGCAAGACCCCGGAATGCCCCGGGCCCTCCTGCGTCCCGGGG
>CAYUIN010000178.1:0-5674 GCA_964444695.1 uncultured Desulfocurvus sp. | reverse complement strand
GCAACCCGTCGGGCGGCCCCATTTAAGGATTCTTAAGGAAATTATTTCCTTAAGCGGGTGCAGGGCAGAGCCCTGCCGGGTTTGGGCGGAGCCCAACCGCCGGAGGCACTCACCGCCCCTCGGCCCTAGTCCTTTTCGGAGAGGCGTTCGTCGCGGCTGCGGCTGGCGGTGGAGTGGTGGGCGTAGGCTTTGGCGGCCTGGGCGCGTTGGCGGGTGAGTTGTGCGCGGTCCTGGCCGTCGCCGGAGTCGAACTGGACGTGCCGGGTGATCTTGGCTTCGGCCTTGGCGTTGGTCTTGATGGTATAGACGTGGACCTTGCCCTGGTCGTCGGGGTCTTGCAGGACGTTGGCCCAGGTGCGGTTGGCCAGCAGGGGGAGTCCCTGGTTGGGCTTGTCGTCCAGTTTCTGGAGCTTGTCCCAGAAGAGTTCGTCGGCCGCGTCCTGGTCTTTTTCCTCGGGGGCCCCGGCGGTCTCGATGTAGTCGCGGATGTACTGCATGCGGGCTTCGCGGGCCTGGCGTTCGGCTTCTTCCTGTTCGGCGAGCTTTTCGGCTTCGCGGTCCAGGGGCTGGTCGCCGGTGGCGGCGGTTTCGGTCTCGGTTTCGGTTTGCCGCGAGACGGAAGCGATGAGGGCTGTGGCGTCCAGTGCGGAGCCGGAGCCGATGGCGCTGATGCTCATGGGTCCTCCCGGGTGCAGATTTTGCCGGTCTGTGAGGGCGTGCAAGAAGGGCGCCTGCGGTAAGGGCCCGGGGGCCGAAAACGAGGCCGCGCCGGACCCGATGTCCGACGCGGCCAAGCGAGGAGGTAGTGAGGCAAAAGGGTTTAGAGTTTCGACTTGAGCACGAGGTCCGTGATGGGCCCACGCGACCTGTCGCCCTTGAGGACGATGTGGGCGTAGTTGTCGAATCCCTTGAATTTACGGACGATCCAGTTGAGGCCGTTATTGGATTCGCTGAGATAGGGGTTATCCACCTGGCTGGTATCGCCGAGGCAGAGGCATTTGACGCCTTCGCCCATGCGGGTCAGCAGGGCGCGGACCTCGGTGCGCGAGAGGTTCTGGCATTCGTCGACGATGACCAGGGCGTTTTCGATGTTCATGCCCCGGATGTAGGCCAGGGGAAGGATTTCGAATTTCTTGGAATTGTATTTGGGGACGGGCGCTTCCGGGTCGGCGAAGAGTTTGTTGGCCGGTCGCTGGGCGTGGAGCTTGAGGAGCAGGTCGAGGATGTAGCGCACGTAGGGTTCCATTTTCTCGGCGATGTCGCCGGGCAGGTAGCCGAGCTTGGCGCCCAGTTCGATGGTCGGCTTGAGCACGAAGATCTTGGAGAAGCGGCGTTTTTCCAGGGTCAGGTACAGGGCGGCGGCCAGGGCCAGGTAGGTCTTGCCGAAGCCCGCCTCGCTCTGCATGGACACGAGGTCGATGGACTCGTCCATGACCAGTTCCAGGGCCAGGTTCTGGTAGACGGAGCGGGGTTTGATGTTCCAGGGGGTGTGTTGGTAGCCGATGATGCGGTCGCCTTCGCGGGCGTGCATCACGGGTTTGCCCTCGGCCCAGCGGAAGCTGTTGGGCAGGGGCTTGTCTCCGTTCTCGCAGAAGCCGGTATACAGCTGGGATTCGGATTCGAAGGGCTTGGAATCCTTGAATTCCTCGCTGGCGATATTGAGCAGGCCTGCCTGGAGCTGGAGGATGCGGTCGTTGGTGACGAGGATCGGATCCGCGATGTCGGGGCTGTCCTTGATCTCGCGCAGGATGAAGTTGTCCACGACTTCTTCGGTGAAGGGCGAGATGGACGAGTCGTTGCGGATGAAGGTGATGTATTCCTTGTTGTCCAAAAGGACGTCGATGACCTTGGCGACGATGTGGCGCAGGCGGGGGTTCGTCTTGAGCGAATTGAGTTCGATCAGGACGTGGTACGGGATGAAGATGTTGTTTTCGTTGCCGTTTCTGAGGCTGAGAATGCTGTACGGGTTCTCGATGAGGACGTTGGTATCGACGATGTAGTTTTTGGGCAGGGTTGGCATTGACGGGGGGCTATCCTTGTGGCTGAAGGTTCTGCACTCCTTCTGTCCTCGCCATGCTCCAGCCTGGAGCGTACCCGGGGGATAGTCGGCCCAGGTTTCGGGTTCAGCCTAGTGCAATTCACCCCCTCTGTAAACAGACACACAGACATTTTCTAGAAATGCTTTAGAAGTGTAACACAACGGACACCTGAGCCAAAAACGGTGCGATTCCCTTGTGTTGCACACTCGGCCCGTGCGCAGCCGGTGGTTTCGTGGTGGGTTGTCTTTGCTGGCGGGGCCTCGGAGCGGCGTGCTCCTGGGCTGGATGCGGCCTTCGGGCCGCCTGGCGGTGCGCTTGCGTCGCGCGCGGCGTCTTGGCGCCTCGCGCGGCGTTTTTGCATGGATGCGCGCGGGGTTGGAGCGTTGCGGCGGGGAGCGGACGCGGGTGGGCCCGGGGAAGGGCCGGGGGTGGCTGCATGTCCATAGCCCGTGGCCGGGCCGGGCAACCGGGAAGGGGCCTGCGGAACGGGCTCGGGGCCGGGCCGGAGCGTCGTGACGGGCGGGGTACGCCGCATTTGTAACACGATCAACGCCGTGGCCGCGCATTTTGCATATTTATCCAATCATTACGCGCAAATACCATCCACACTTGCTGTCACACATTCTCTGCCCCCCCGTAACCCGGCCGTAACATGGCGCTCCTAAACCTTTCACATCGGTCGCTGGGGGCGGCCGAACCGAGAATTTGCACAACAACCTGTTTGGAGGATTGCAATGCGCATCAAGAAACTGCTGCTGGTCGCCTTCATGGTCGTGGCCTTCGCCGCCACCAGCTGGGCCACCGAGATCACCGTCAAGGGTTCCACCACCGTTCTGCCCATCATGCAGAAGGCCGTGGAGGCCTACATGAAGGCCAACCCCTCCATCACCCTGTCCGTGTCCGGCGGCGGCTCCGGCAACGGCATCAAGGCCATCATCGACGGCACCACCGACATCTGCATGGCCTCCCGCTTCATGAAGGACAAGGAAGTGAAGCTGGCCATGGAGAAGGGCGTGTACCCCGTGCCCTTCGCCGTCGCCATCGACGCCCTGGTCCCCGTCGTGCACCCGTCCAACGCGGTGTCCGACCTGACCATCGAGCAGCTGCGCGACATCTACATGGGCAAGATCACCAACTGGAAGGACCTCGGCGGTGACGACAAGGCCATCGTCGTGATCTCCCGCGACACCTCCTCCGGCACCTACGAGACCTGGGAAGGCAAGATCATGCACAAGGAGCGCGTGTTCGCCGGCGCCCTGCTGCAGGCTTCCAACGGCGCCGTGGCCCAGGCCGTGGCCAAGAACAAGTACGCCATCGGCTACATCGGCTACGGCTACCTGGATTCCAACCTGAAGGCCCTCAAGGTGAACAGCATCGAAGGCAACCCGGACACCGCCGCTTCCGGCAAGTACCCGGTCTCCCGCTTCCTGTACATCTTCACCAACGGCTGGCCCGAGGGCGACCTGGCCTCCTTCGTGATGTACATGCTGAGCCCCAAGTACGGCCAGGTCCACGCCAAGGACGCCGGCTACGTGCCCCTGTACTAAGCCTTGGAACACGCGCCGGGAGCGACACCGCTCCCGGCTGGGCATCCCCCCGCGGGCCTCGGTCCGCGGGGGGCCACCCGTCCCGAAGGGCCGTGTCGGAGCGGCCGGACGGGAGAACATCCCAGCGGAGAACATCGCACCATGATGGATAGAAAAAAGAAGGAGCGGACCATCAAGGCGGTCTTTCTGATCACCGCCTCCACGTCCATCCTGATCCTGGCCCTGATCATGATCTTCCTGTTCATGGAGGGCCTGCCCATCTTCAAGGAATATCCGTTCCTGAAGTTCCTTTTCGGCAACGAGTGGTACCCCACGGCGGACCCGCCGGACTTCGGCATCTTCCCGCTGCTCATGGGTTCCGTGGCCGTCACCGCCCTGTCCTCGGCCATCGCCATCCCCCTGGGCGTGATGACCGCCATCTACCTGGCGGAGATCGCGAGGCCCCGCGTGCGCGGCTACGTCAAGCCCGTGGTGGAGCTCTTGGCGGCCCTGCCCTCGGTGGTCATCGGCTTCTTCGGCATGGTCATCTTCGCGCCGTTCCTGCAGGAGAGCTTCGACATCGCCACCGGCCTGAACCTGTTCAACGCCTCGGTGATGCTGGCCTTCATGTCCGTGCCGACCATCTGCTCCATCAGCGAGGACGCCATCTTCAGCGTGCCCAAGGAGCTGAAGGAGGCCTCCCTGGCCCTGGGCGCCACGCACTGGGAGACGATCCTCAAGGTCATCCTGCCCGCCAGCCTGTCCGGCATCAGCACCGCCGTGATCCTGGGCATGTCCCGGGCCATCGGCGAGACCATGGTCGTGCTGATGGTCGCGGGCGGCGCGGCCATGACCCCGGGGTCGATCTTCGCCCCGGTGCGGCCGATGCCCGCGAGCATCGCCGCCGAGATGGCCGAGGCGCCCTTCAGGGGCGACCACTACTACGCCCTGTTCGCCACGGGCATCGTGCTCTTCGTGTTCACCATGGTCTTCAACATCGTGGCCGACTACATCGCCAACAAGCACAAGCAGGTCGGCGCGGCCACCCTGTAGGCGAGGAGACTTTCCATGAACACCACCGGAGAAATCACAATGGACAGTACGGCGACCTCCTCCACCTCCGTCGAGGAGCGCATCCGGCGGCGCGGCGCGCTGGGCAACCGGGGCCTGACCGAGAGGACCATGTTCGGGCTGTTCCGCTCGGCGGCGGTCATCAACGGCATGGCCCTGGTCGTCATCTGCGCCTTCCTGGCCTACAACGGCCTGCCCGCCATCAGCTGGGAGTTCCTGAGCGAGGTCCCGCGCAACTCCATGACCGAGGGCGGCATCTGGCCGTGCATCGTGGGCACCTTCCTGCTGTCCTTCGGCTCCATGCTCGTGGCCTTCCCCCTGGGCGTGGCCTCGGCCATCTACCTCAACGAATACGCCACCAACCCCAAGCTGGTGCGCGTCATCCGCCTGGGCATCAACAACCTGGCGGGCGTGCCCTCGGTGGTCTTCGGCCTGTTCGGCCTGGCCTTCTTCGTGACCTTCATGAAGATGGGCGTGTCCATCCTGGCGGGCATCCTGACCCTGGGCGCGCTGATCCTGCCGGTGATCATCGGCACCGCCGAGGAGGCCCTGCGCAGCGTGCCGGACACCTACCGCGAGGCCTCCCTGGGCCTGGGCGCCACCAAGTGGCAGACCATCTCGCGCGTGGTGCTGCCCGCCGCCCTGCCGGGGATGCTCACCGGCTCCATCCTGGGCCTGTCCCGCGCGGCGGGCGAGACGGCGGCCATCATGTTCACCGCCGCCGTATTCTACACGCCCAAGATGCCGTCCTCCGTGCTCAGCGACGTCATGGCCCTGCCGTACCACATCTACGTGCTGGCCACCGCCGGGACCGAGATCGAGACCACCCGCCCGTTGCAGTACGGCACGGCCCTGGTGCTCATCGCCCTGGTCCTGGGCATGAACCTCGTAGCCATCTGGCTGCGCGCCCGGCTTCAGAAGAAGCTGTAGCGCGTTCTCCGCACTCCGACGGTGGGCCGCCTGTTCTCCCCAGGCGGCCCGCACGGGGTGCGGCAGCCGGGCCAAAATAGAAGCGCCGCCGCTCCCCTGGGAGCGGCG
>CAYUIN010000177.1:0-5702 GCA_964444695.1 uncultured Desulfocurvus sp. | reverse complement strand
GGCGCACCATGCGGCGTCCACGGCGCTGTGCCGCGAGGGGCGGGCGGTGCTGCTGGCGGAGCTGGAGCGGCTGGGCTGCGCCCCGGTGCCGGGGCAGGGGCCGTTCGTGATGTTTCGCCCGCCGCGCCCGGCGGGGGAGGTGCACGGCGCGCTGCTGGCGCGTGGGGTGAGCGTGCGGCCCCTGGGCTACGCGGGGTTGCCGGGGCACCTGCGGGTCAGCTGCGGCACGGCCGGGGAGAACCGGCGCTTCGTCCAGGCGCTGGAAGAGGCCCTGGGCGGCTGAGCCCGGCTCAGGCCAGGGCCACGAGGTTCTTGCCTTCGCCCTTGGCCCGGTACAGGGCCTTGTCCGCCGCGCCGAGCAGCGCGTCCCAGTCCTTGGCGTCGGGCCCGTAGCTCGCCACGCCGAAGCTGGCCGTGATGCGCAGCCCGTCCCACTCGCTCCATTCGTGCTCCGCGATGCGCAGCCGCAGGCGTTCCGCCAGGCGGCGGGCGGCGGATTTTTCCGTTTCCGGGAGCAGCAGCAGGAATTCCTCTCCGCCGAAGCGCGCGGCGATGTCGTGGGAGCGCATCTGCTGGTGCAGCAGGGCGGCCACGCCTTGCAGCACGGCGTCTCCGGCCTGGTGGCCGTGGGTGTCGTTGACGGCCTTGAAGTCGTCGATGTCGAACATGACCAGGGCCAGGGGGCGGCCGAAGCGCTGGGCCAGGGCCAGGCGGCTCGCGGCGGCCTCCATCAGGGCCCGGCGGTTGAGCAGCCCGGTCAGCGCGTCCAGCCGGGCCAGGTCGCGCAGGCGCATCTCGTAGCGCTGCATGCTCATCCAGGCGATGCTGAAGGCGCTGATCAGCAGGAACAGCAGGTAGGCGAACAGGGACAGGCTCTGCACGGGCCCGGCCTGGGCGTAGTCCGGCCCGGGCGGGAGCAGGGCCAGGGCCGGGATCTTGCACAGGGCCACCAGGGCCGCCGCCGCGCAGATGCCCATGGCCGTGCGCCGCGAGGCCAGGGGCGGCTCGCGCGGGTCCTGGCGCAGGACCAGGGCGCATTTGCCCAGCAGCAGCATCATCATCAGGGACATGAACACGATGCGCAGGGAGATGTCGTCGTGCACGGCGCTCAGCAGGTGTTGCACCAGGACCGTCAGGCCGATGAGCGCGTAGCCCAGCCAGGAGGGCAGGTCCCGGCCGCCGGTGAACCGCGCCAGGCCCCGCACCAGCCGCACCAGCCCCGCCACGATCAGGGCGTTGGCCAGGACGATGGACAGCGGGTCGGGGACCAGGCCGCGCAGGGCGATCAGGCCGCTGCCGATGCCGAGCAGGATGTAGGCCAGGCCCATCTGCCTGTAGCCCCCGAAGATGCCGCGCAGCGAGGCGAAGAGCAGCATCCCCGCGCCGATGAGCAGCGCGGTGGCGGTGATGACTGCGGTGAGGGTGGGGATATCCAGGGACATGGGCCGTCCGCCTGGTCTGGTGACGGGTTACGGGGCCTGGGCCGGGGCGGGGGTATCCGCCCGTTCAGCGTAGCCCAGCGGCGCGGCGAAGGCAAAGCAAACCGCGTCCTCAGCCGTATGCCCGGCGCAGGCGCAGTTCCAGCCTGCGGGCCAGGGCCGAGCAGGTCAGGGTCAGCAGCAGGTACAGGCCCATGATGGTGATCATGGTCTCGAAGGTCATGTAGGTCGCGGCCATCAGCTCCAGGCCCTGGAAGGTCAGCTCCTGGACGCTGATCAGCGAGACGATGGCCGTGTCCTTGATGGTCGAGATGAACTGCCCGGCCAGGGGCGGCACGATGCGCGACAGGGCCTGGGGCAGGATCACGTGGCGCATCTGCTGCCAGCGCGAGAGGCCCAGGGCGTAGGCCGCCTCGTGCTGGCCGCGCTCAATGGACTCGATGCCCGCGCGCACGTGCTCGGTGATGTAGGCCCCTTCGTACACGGCCATGGTCACCAGGGCCGAGAGGAAGTTGCCCATCTGGTCCACGGGGGCGGCGGTCCAGGAGAGCACGGTCTTGAGCCAGCCGGGCAGCGCGCGCAGGGCCGCGTCCACGCCCAGCGCCGCCAGCAGCATGTCCGCCAGGAAGTAGTAGAACAGGAAGATCAGCACCAGCGGCGGGGTGTTGCGCACCAGACCCACGTACGCCCCGCCCACCATGCGCGGCAACAGCCAGCGCGCCGAGCGGGCCATGCCCATCACCGCGCCGACCAGCGTCGCCAGGAGCATGGTCCACAGCGACAGGCGCACCGTGGTCAGCAGCCCCTGGGTGACCAGCCCGGGGACCCAGCGCCCGGCGGCCTCGTCCCAGCGGGCCAGGTACTGCACCAGCACGCCCCAGCGCCAGTCGTAGTCCAGCACGGAGGACACCCGCCACGCGAAAAAGGCCGCCCCCGCGAGGAAGGCGGCGATGAGCACCGCGTCCAGGGCGGTGAAGCGGGCGGGTCGTTCGTGCTGCATGGTCCTGCGGCGCGCGCCCGGGCGGGCCGGGCGCGCGCTGGCGCGTTATTCGATGCGTTCCTTCCAGTCCATGGTCTGGAACCAGTAGTGGTAGCGCTCCTGGATCCAGCCCTCGCCGCGCACCTGCTGGATCCAGCTGTCCACGTAGTTCAGCAGGTCCGGGTCGCCCTTGCGCATGGCGATGCCGTTGGGCTCGTTGGTCAGGTTGCGCGCCAGGGGCACGAAGAGCTTCTCGGGGTTCTTCACGGCCTCCTGCGCGGGCAGCGGGGCCATGCTCACGAAGGCGTGGGCCCGGCCGGAGAGCACTTCCTGCAGGGCCAGGGGCTCCTTGTCGAAGAGCTTCTTCTGGGCCTTGGGGAAGTAGGTGTCCAGGGCCTTCTGGGCCGTGGTGCCGGTGCGCGCGGCGATGACCACGTCCGGCTTGTTGAAGTCCTCGATGGTGCTCATGCCCGTGGCCTTCTGCCTGCTGGCGACCATGGACTGGCCGGAATAGTAGTAGGGCACGGAGAAGTACACCTGCTGGGCGCGGTCGGCGCGGATGCTCATGCCGCCGATGAGCAGGTCGAACTTGCCCGCCAGCAGGGCGGGGATGATGCCCTTCCAGGCCGTGGGCACCAGTTCGACGTCCACGCCCAGGTCCTTGGCGAAGCGCTCGGCCACGTCGATTTCGAAGCCGATGAACTTGCCGGTCTTGTCCTTCATGGCCCAGGGCACGAAGGTGTCGAAGCCGACGCGCAGCACGCCGCGTTCCATGATCTTGGTCAGGGTGCTGCCCTCGGTGAGCTGCTTGGCCACGCCCTGCGCCGAGGCGGGCCCGGCGGCCAGCGTCAGGGCCAACGCCAGCGCGGCGAGGATGAGGAAGGCGCGTTTCATGTCCATACTCCTTGCTTGTCGTGCGCGCGCCCCGGCGAGGTCGGCCCGGGCGCGGTCGGTCGGTGTCCGTTTCGGTCCTGCCTACAATATCTGCGAAAGAAACAGCCTGGTGCGCTCCTGGGCCGGGGCCGCGAAGAACCGCGCGGCGGCGGCCTCCTCCACCACGCGCCCGTCCTCCATGAACAGCACGCGGTCCCCTGCCTCGCGGGCGAATCCCATCTCGTGGGTCACCACGACCATGGTCATGCCCTCGTGGGCCAGGTCCTTCATGACCTCCAGCACCTCGCCGATCATCTCCGGGTCCAGGGCGCTGGTGGCCTCGTCGAAGAGCATGATCCGGGGCTGCATGGCCAGGGCCCGGGCGATGGCCACCCGCTGCTGCTGGCCGCCGGAGAGCTGGGCCGGGAAGGCGCCCGCCTTGTCCGTCAGGCCCACGCGTTCCAGCAGCTCCAGGGCGGCGGCCTCGGCCTCGGCGCGCGGGCGGCGCCGCACCAGGCGCGGGGCCAGGGCCACGTTCTCTACGGCGGTCATGTGCGGGAAAAGATTGAAGGACTGGAAGACCATGCCCGTCTCCGTGCGGATCACGTCGCGGTGCGCCGCCACGTGGTCCAGAGGCGTCCCGGCGATGGTCACGGCGCCGGAGTCGATGTCCTCCAGGCCGTTCAGGCACCTGAGCAGAGTGGACTTGCCCGAGCCCGACGGCCCGATGACCACCACCACCTCGCCCCGGCGCACCGTCAGCGACACGCCGTCCAGGGCCCGGACCCCGCCGGGGTAGGTCTTGACCAGATCCCGGGCCTCGATGACCGCCTCGCCCACGACCTTGGGGCTTGTGCGCATGCCTTCCATCTTCATCAGCAGTCCCTCCCCGCGCGCATCCGGCGCTCCAGCCCGGCCACGCACAGGGACAGCGGCAAGGTCACGCAAAGATAAATGGCGCCCACGGTGAACCAGGTCTCGAAGACCATGAAGGTGTCCGAGGCGATGATTCCGCCCTGCTGGGTCAGCTCGAAGATGGCGATGGTGCTGGCCAGGGACGAGTCCTTGATGAGCGAGACGGCGACGCCCGTGAGCGGCGGCAGGATGCGCCGCACCGCCTGGGGCACGATGATCCGCAGGTAGGTCTGGGTCCGCGTCAGGCCCAGGCTGTGCGCGGCCTCCCACTGGCCCCGGTGGATGGAGACGATGCCCGCCCGGAAGATCTCCGAGGCGTATGCGCCCTCGAACAGCGACAGCGCCAGCACCGCCGAGGCGAAGGCGTCCATGCCCAGCACCGGGGCGATGACCTGGTAGATGAAGAAGATCTGCACCAGGAGCGGGGTGTTGCGGATCAGCTCCACATACCCGCGCGCCGCCAGCCGCGCCGTGAACGAATCCGAAAGCCGCAGCACGGCCGCCGTCAGCCCGAAGAGCATGGCCAGCACCAGCGACAGCGCCGAAATTTCGAAGGTCACCAGCAGCCCCTGGAGCAGCGGGCCCATGGTCCAGGCGCCGTCCACGGAGTGCAGCAGGTAGCGCGGCATGCGGTACCATTTCCAATGATACCCCAGGCCTTCCACGCCCTGGGCCAGCAGCCAGGCCAGCCCGCCCAAAAGCAGCGCGAACAGCGCCAGGTCGCGCACCAGCCCGCGCGAAACGCGGGCCCGGGGCAGGGCGCCCGCAGCCGGACTCACGACGCACCCCGCCCGGCCGCCCGGCCTGGGGCCGGTCGCCGTCTGCCGTCTGAAACCTGGGACTGGGAAAAGGGGAGGGAGGGAAGAAGCCGCGCAGCGGTGCCGTGCCCCGGGCCCGGGCTGAGGCCGGGACCGCGTCGGAGCGCGCACCGCACCCCGCTGCCCCCGCCAGGGCCGAAAAAGACCGACGACGTCAGGCGGAGACGCTCGGGCCGGAAAGTCTGTGCTGTGCGGATAACCATCGGTATTCCTGAGTCTGAAGATAGACCATAGCACATCCTCCCCCGATGGCAAACCCAACATGCCCCGATCCCTCGCGCGGGCCCGGCGTGCGGGCGGGAATGGCCCCCGCCGCCCGGGACCGAGCCCCCGTTGCGCACCGGGTTGCGCCTGCGTCCCGGGCCGCGCCGCCGTGTTTCCCCGCGACGGACCGGGGCGATTTTTTTTTGGGCCAAGGCAAATTTTTTCGGCGGGGGAAGGATGTTGCGTTGGGTCGGCGAGGTCGCCGATCGCGCAGCCGGGGCGCCGACGGACCGGGGTTTGCGTGGAGTCGCGCAATACGGGGGCCGAATTGCGCAATGCGGGGTCTGGAAGGGCGGGGGTGGCCCGGGCGGAGACGATCACGGTCTACACCTCCTACGAGGAGGACGAGCTCGCCGCTTTCCTCGAGGAGATGAAGCAGGACTTGCCGGATCTCGATGTCGACGTGCTCCGGCT
>CAYUIN010000176.1:0-5711 GCA_964444695.1 uncultured Desulfocurvus sp. | reverse complement strand
TGCCCAGCATGTCCTCGCTGGCCTCTTCGTGGATGATGTCGATGACGTCGTCGTGGGTCACGACGCCCAGCAGGCGGCCTTCGGCGTCCACGATGGGCAGGGCCAGGAAGTTGTAGTGCGAGATGAGGTGGGCCACCTCTTCCTTGTCGGTGTCGTGGGTGGCGGTGATCAGCTGCTGGTTCTCCAGCAGCTCGCGCAGCGGCTTGCCCGGCCGGGCCAGCATCAGGTTGCGCAAGGAGACCACGCCCACCAGGTGCTCGCCCTCGTCCACCACGTAGGCGTAGTACGGGATCTCCGACTCCTCGGCGGCGCGGCGGATGAGCGTGATGGCCTGGTCCACGGAGAGGTTCTGCTCCAGGACCGTGACCTCGGTGTTCATGACGCCGCCCGCGGTATCCGGGTCGAAGGTCATGAGGGTCTCGATCTCGTGGGCGTCCTCTATCTCCACGCGCTCCAGCAGCACCTGCTGGTGGGCGCGGTCCAGGTCCTCCAGGACGTCCGCCGCGTCGTCCGGGGACATCTCCTCGAGGATGTCCGCCGCCAGGTCCGGCGACAGGGCGCGCATCAGCTCCGCGCGGTCGTGGCGCTCCATCTCGGCGATGAACTCCGCCGCGTCGGCGGCCTCGATGTTCGCCAGGACGGAGACCTGGTCGGACAGCGACAGGTCTTCGAGAAGGTCCGCGCCGTCCGCCGGGTGGGCGTTCTCGAAACCGGCGGCGACGTCCTCGCCGGCTTCGGCGGCAAGGACCTCTTCGGGGCGGATTTCTTCCGGGTTTCTGGCGGTTTCGTTCTTCTCGCTCATGGCGTCCACGGAGTATACCAAATCGGGCTTCGCGTCAAAGCCGACGGCGGCTTGACGGACGCCCCGGGTTGCCGTACCCCCGCTGGGAGGCGGCCCGGTGCCGGGCCGGCGCCCCCCTTTCCCTCCCGCCAAAAAAGAGCGTACCATGACCGCCATGCAATTCGACGCCTTCTTCACCGGCCCGGCCCTGGACCATCTGCGCCGCGCCGTGCGCATGGCCCTGGACGAGGACGGCGAGGACCTGACCTCCAACGCCGTGTTCGGGCCGGGGACGCCCGCCACGGCGATCATCGTCGCCAAGGACGAGGCCGTGGTGGCCGGGCTGGCCATCGGCCCGCTGGTGCTGGACATGGTCCAGCCCGGAACGGGCGCGGGCATGCGCCTGGACGCCGCCGAGGGCGAGCTGGTCCTGCCCGGGCGCGTGGTGGCCCGGATCGAGGCCCCGGCGCGCGCGGTCCTGAAAGCCGAGCGCGTGATCCTCAATTTCCTGACCCACCTCTCGGGCGTGGCGACCCTCACCCGGCGCTACGTCGCCGCGCTGTCCGGCACGCGCACCACCCTGCTGGACACCCGCAAGACCCTGCCCTGCCTGCGCTACCCGGAGAAATACGCCGTGTTGCTGGGGGGCGCGAAAAACCATAGGATCGACCTGTCCGAGATGCTGATGCTCAAGGACAACCACATCGACCGGGCCGGGGGCATCACCCCCGCCGTGGCGCTGCTGCGCGCCGCCTACTCCCCCTGCCCGCCCATCGAGGTGGAGTGCCGCACCCTGGGCGAGGTCCGCGAGGCCGCCGCCCTGGGCGTGGACCGCATCATGCTCGACAACATGGCCCCGCAGGCCCTGGCCGAGGCCCTGGCCCTGGTGCCCCCGGGCATCGAGACAGAGGTCAGCGGCGGGGTCGCCCTGGAGACCCTGCCCGCCATCGGCGCCGCCGGGCCGGACTTCGTGTCCGTGGGACGGCTGACCCACTCCGCCCCGGCGGCGGACTTCAGCATGCGCATCGACATTCCAAGAGAGAATCCATGACCGAGAACCACAGCGAAACCATCCGCCGCATCCGCGAGGAACGCGGCTCCTCCCTGGTCATCATGGGCCACCACTACCAGAGCGACGCCGTGATCCGGCACACGGACCTGCGCGGCGACTCCCTGGAGCTGGCCCGGCAGATCCCCGAGCTTGGCCGCGCACGGGACATCGTGTTCTGCGGCGTGAGCTTCATGGCCGAGACCGCGGCCATGCTCGCCGCCCCGGGCCAGAAGGTCAGCACCCCCGCGCCCGACGCGGGCTGCGTGATGTCCGACATGGCGCCCTGGCTGCTGGTGGACGCCGTGCTGCGCCGCCTGACCGAGGACGGCCGCCGCGTGACGCCCCTGGCCTACGTGAACACCGACGCGGCCGTGAAGGCCGTGGTGGCGCGCCACGGCGGCTCGGTCTGCACCTCGGCCAACGCCGCGACCATGCTCCGCTGGGCCCTGGAACAGGGCGACGGCGTGCTGTTCTTGCCGGACAAGAACCTGGGGCAGAACACGGCCGACCTGCTGGGCCTGCCCGCCGAGGCCCGCGCCGTGCTGGACGTCTCGGCCATGGGCGCGCGCGTGGACCCCGCCGCCCTGCGCGACAAGGAGCTGCTGCTCTGGCCCGGGCTGTGCGCCATCCACAAGCGTTTCAAGGCAGAGCAGGTCCGGGAAATCCGCCAGCGCGACCCCGACGCCCTGGTGGTGGTCCACCCCGAGTGCCCGCCCGAGGTCGTGGCCGGGGCCGACGCCGCCGGGTCCACCTCGTTCATCATCAAGTACGTGGGCGAGGCCGGGCCCGGCGCCGCCATCTACGTGGGCACGGAGATCAGCCTCGTGGAGCGCCTGGCCAAGGAGTACGACGGGTTCAAGCTGGTGCGCCCGCTGACGCCCAGCCTGTGCTCCAACATGGCCAAGACCACCGAGGCGCGCCTGGCCGCGCATCTTGCGAACCTCGACGCCGCCCCGGCGGTGACCGTGCCCTGCGACGTGGCCCGCGACGCCCTCACGGCCATCCAGCGGATGCTGGAAATCTGCAGGTAGGCCCGATGATGCACAGCGACCGTCTGAAGACCGAAGTCCTCGTCATCGGCACCGGCATCGCCGGCTGCACCGCCGCCCTGACCCTGGCCGGGGCCGGGCTGGAAGTGACCATGATCACCGCCGACCGCGAGCCCGACGGCGGCAACACCGCCCTGGCCCAGGGCGGCATCGTCTACCAGGCGGGCGAGAACGACGCCCGGGCCCTGGAACGGGACATGCTCGTGGCGGGCTGGAAGCTGAACAGCCTGCGCGCCGTGCGCCACCTGGCCCGCAAGGGCCCCGAGGCCGTGCGCGACGTGCTGCTGGACACGCTGCAAGTGCCCTTCGCCAAGCGCGAAGACGGCGCCTGGGACCTGATCCGCGAAGGCGGCCACGGCGAGAAGCGCATCCTGCACTGCGCGGACTTCACGGGCCGGGCCATCATGGACTGCCTGCTCGCGGCCGTGCGCGCCGAGCCGAACATCCGCATCCTCACCGGACGCACGGCCGTGGACCTGCTGACCACGCACCACCATTCGCGGGTGCTGGAATACAAGTACCAGCTCGTCAACCAGTGCTGCGGAGCCTACGTCTTCAACCAGGACCTGGGCCGCGTGGAGACCGTGCTGGCCGACGTCACCGTGCTGGCCACGGGCGGCATCGGACAGATCTACCTGCACACCACCAACACCGCGTCGAGCATCGGCTCGGGCATGGTCATGGCCGCGCGGGCCAAGGCCAAGACCGTCAACGCCGAGTACGTGCAGTTCCACCCCACGGCGCTGTTCCACCGCGCGCCGCGCAAGTTCCTGGTCTCCGAGGCCGTGCGCGGCGCCGGGGCGCGGCTGGTGAACGCGCGCGGCGAGGCCTTCATGTCGCGCTACGACTCCCGGGCGGACCTGGCCCCGCGCGACATCGTGACCCGGGCCATCCAGGAGGAGATGCTGCACAGCGGCGAGGACTGCGTGTTCCTGGACGCGGCGGGCCACGTGGACTGCGACCTGGCCTCGAGTTTCCCCACCATCCACGCAAAATGCCTGGAAATCGGCGTGGACATGACCCGCGAACCGATCCCCGTGGTCCCGGCGGCGCACTATTTCTGCGGCGGCGTGCTGACCGACGAGCACGGCCGCACCACCCTCTCGCGGCTGTACGCGGCGGGCGAATGCGCCTGCACGGGCATCCACGGCGCCAACCGCCTGGCCAGCACCTCGCTGCTGGAGGGCCTGCTGTGGGGCAGAAACGTCGGCGAGGACATCGCCCGGCGCCTGTCGCGGCGCAGCCTGCTGCCCCGGCGCATGGCCGAGGCCATGCCCGACTGGGTCAACCCCGGCGACGTGCCCAACGAGGACCCGGCGCTCATCGCCCAGGACTGGGGCACCATCCGTCGCACCATGTGGAACTACGTGGGCATCACCCGCACGGACCAGCGCCTGTCCCGCGCCCTGGACGACATGCGCAGCCTCTACCGCCACCTCCAGGACTTCTACAAGTCCACGCCCATGTCGCAGTCCATCATCGACCTCTTCCACGGCTGCTACGCGGCCTTCATCGTGACCCTGGCCGCCCACGCCAACCGCGAGTCCAAGGGCTGCCACTACCGCACCCGCTAGCCGCCAGCCGCCCAAGCCCACAGCACGAAACGAAGAAACCCCCGGTCCGCCTTGGCGGGCCGGGGGCCTCTTTGCTCGGGATTCCCTCCGCATGGGAATCCCACTTCTTGGGGGGTCTGCATGAGAGGAGGTGTCCTACGTCGTGTGTCCTGCCATGACACTTGCGTTTGACATCTCCCCTATTACAATCGGCGTGCCAAACTCGTATCACACTGGAATCATTGGCTTCATGATTTCAACACCGCGCGCCGGACCCTGGCCTGGCCCGGATGTGGGCAGCCTTTTGCGCACCTTGTGCAAACTTGTGCAATGGTGTGCAGGATGATGCACATCCAGGCCGTTGCACTCCGCGCCGCCGCCCCGGACGCCGCACCCGGGCGTCCCGGCCGCGCGGCGCGATGCTTCTCCCTGGGCGTGGTGAAAGCGGGAGGCCGAAGGGCGGCGGGCGGGCACGAAAAGACCCCGGCTCGCCGAAGCGGGCCGGGGTCGTTGCGGTGTTGTCGCGGCCCGTGCGGGGCCGGGGTTCGCGGCGCCTAGGCGGCGGCCTCTTCTTCCTTCTCCACGATGGCGCTGGGGCCGAATCCGAGCAGGATCGGGCTGGCCACGAAGATGGAGGAGTACGTGCCGACGCCGATGCCCACGAGCAGGGCCAGGGCGAAGTCGTGGATCACCGCGCCTCCGAAGAAGTACAGGCCCACGACGACGAGCAGGGTCGTGCCCGAGGTCAGCAGCGTGCGGGACAGGGTCTGGTTCACGGAGATGTTGATGATCTCCGCGAAGCTCGGACGCTTCTTGCCGTGCAGGTTCTCGCGGATGCGGTCGAAGACGATGATCGTGTCGTTCAGCGAGTAGCCGACGATGGTCAAAAGCGCCGCGACGATGGTCAGGTCGAACTCCTTGCCCAGCAGGGAGAACACGCCCACCGTGATCAGCACGTCGTGTATCAACGCCACCACGGCGCCCAGGGCGTAGTTCAGCTTGAGCTTCCAGCACAGGCCCAGGGTGATGGCCAGCGCCGCGAAGATCAGGACGCTCATGGGCACGTGCAACAGGCCCAGCAGGTACACGCCCGTGGACAGGCCGCCGGCCATGATCGCCGCCGCGAACCAGCGGGCCTCGAAGCGGCCCGAGATGTAGATGGCGATGAGCAAAACGGCGTAGAACAGGGCTTCCAGGGCCTTTTCGCGCAGGTCCGCGCCGACCTTGGGGCCGACCATCTCCTGGCGCTGGATCTCCAGCTTGGTGCCGCCCAGGTC
>CAYUIN010000175.1:0-5733 GCA_964444695.1 uncultured Desulfocurvus sp. | reverse complement strand
GGACCGCATTGCGGCCCCGCGTTTTTTTATCGCGCGCGGCGGGGGGTCAGGAGGCCTTGGTCTCGTGGTCCTTGCCGCGTTCCTTGTCCTGGGCGTCGGCGGCCTTCTTGGCGGCTTCGCCCTGGGGGTTGGGCTTCTCGTCCTCGGGCAGGTCCTCGGTGTACTTGTCGCGGATGGCGGCGACCACGTCGAAGATGGACAGGAAGGCGTCCACCACGTCGGGGTCGAAGTGCTGGCCGCGCTCCTCCTTCAAAAGCCCGATGATCTTCTCGTCCGGCCACGGCGGCTTGTAGGAGCGCCGCGAGCCCAGGGCGTCGAACACGTCCGCCAGGGCCACGATGCGGGCCATGAGCGGAATCTCCCCGCCCTGCTTGGGCTGGCCCATGCGCTTGACCTCGCCGTGCAGGTCGGAGACCCGGCCCGGGTAGCCCCGGCCGTTCCATTTCTCGTGGTGGCTGAGCGCAATCTCGCCGGACATGGCGTCCAGGTCCGAGGTGGAGTTGAGGAACAGCTTGGCGCCGAACACCGTATGGAACTGCATGACGGCGAATTCCTCGTCGTCCAGCTTGGCGGGCTTCTTGAGGATCTTGTCCGAGATGCCGACCTTGCCCACGTCGTGCAACATGGCCGCCACGCGGAGCAGGTCCTTGTTCTTCTTGCGCTCCTTCTCGGGGATGCCCTTCATCAGCGCCCACTTGTGGTAGATCTCGGCGGAGAAGGTGCCCACGCGGGTGACGTGCGCCCCGGTCTCCGACGGGTCGCGCAGCTCGGCCATCTGCATCATGCGCAGGATCAGCTCGCGGGTCATGATGGCGCGCTCGATGGCCACCGAGGCGGCGTTGGCGAACAGCGGCAGCACGATCCGCGAATTCTGCGAGAAGGCCACGGGCCTGCCGTTGTCGTTCTTGGCGTTGATCAGCTGCATGACGCCGGAGACCTTGCCCTGGGAGGTCTTGATGGGCAGCGTCAGCATGGAGGTGGTGTGGTAGCCGGTCTTCTGGTCGAAGCCGGGGTTGAAGGTCACGGGCGAGTCGGACGGCATGTCGTAGGCGTCCTCGATGTTCAGCGGCTCGCCCCGCCCGGCCACGTAGCCCACGATGGACTGGTCGTTGATGGGCATGGTGAAGTTGGCGTAGATGTCCTTGTTGACCTCGCCCTCCTTCACGAAGGTGTCGTTGTGCACGTAGCCGAAGCGCAGCTTGTCGTCTTCGACGAGGTAGATGGTCCCCGCGTCGGCGCGGGTGATCTTGCGCGACTCGGTGAGGATGCGGTCCAGTATCGCATCGAGGTCCTTGAGCTGGTTCAGTTCCTCGTTGACCTTGAGGATTTCGGCGACGAGGTTCGCCTTGTCGGCCTGGGGCTGGTTGTCGGACATCATACCTCCGCTTTCCGGTGCGCAATAACGGACAAACCTTATTCTAATTGTAGAGTATTCGGACATTTCGTCAAGGGCGCCCGGCAGGCCGCGTCCGTACACGCGTGCGGGCCGGGCCTGCTCGCGAGACTGGAAAAGTTTCGGGAACGGTGCTAATCGTAATGGTTCCTTGGCGGACCCGGACCCCGTCCGGCGTTCTGCCATTCCCGGACGTGGACGACCGGCTGGGCCGGTGCTTGGCGACATATTGGATCGGGGCTTCGATGAAACGGCTGTTGGCCTGGCTCGGTGGTGGATTGCTCGACGTGCTCTCGGAAGCGGGACGCATGGGGCTTCTGGTGTCCGAGGCCGCCTGGTGGGGCGTGCGTCCGCCGTGGCGCATCCGCCTGTTCTTCCGGCAGATGGAATTCGTGGGCGTCAATTCCCTGTTCGTGGTCATGCTGACCTCGCTGTTCACGGGCATGGTCCTGGCGTTGCAGACGTACTACGCCTTCCGCCTGTTCTCCGCCGAATCCCTGGTGGGCGCCACCGTGGCCCTGTCCATGACCCGCGAGCTCGGCCCGGTGATCACGGCGCTGATGGTCACGGGCCGCGCGGGCTCGGCCATCGCGGCGGAGATCGGGACCATGCGCGTCACCGAGCAGGTGGACGCGCTGACGGTGATGGCCATCAACCCCGTGCAGTACCTGGTGGCCCCGCGGCTGTTCGCCGGGCTGGTGATGCTGCCGCTGCTGACCGTGGTCTCGGACTTCGTGGGCATCGTCGGCGGCTACCTGGTGGGCGTGCGGATGCTGGGCATCAACGGCGGCATCTTCATGAACCGGATCTACGAACTGGTGAAGCTGGACGACCTGTACGACGGCCTGATCAAGGCCGCCGTGTTCGGGGCGATCATGGCCCTGGTGGGCTGCTACAAGGGCTTCTACACCAGCGGCGGCGCAGAGGGCGTGGGCCGCGCCACGACGCAGTCCGTGGTCCTGGCCTCGGTGCTGATCCTGGCCAGCGACTACGTGCTGACGTCGCTGATGATGTAGGCGGAGCGGACGATGGACATGCAGGACAACGCGGGCGGCGGGCCGATCATCGAGCTGCGCGACGTGCACAAGAGCTTCGGGGCGCAGCGCGTGTTGCGCGGGCTGTCCCTGGCGGTGCGCCCGGGCAGCGTGAGCGTGGTCATCGGGCGCAGCGGCGGCGGCAAGTCCGTGTTCATGAAGCACGTCATCGGGCTGATGAAGCCCGACAGCGGGCAGGTGCTGGTGGAAGGCCAGGACACGACGCCGCTCACCGAGCGCCAGATGGCCCCGGTGCGCCGCAAGTTCGGGATGCTGTTTCAGGAGGCCGCGCTGTTCGACTCCATGACCGTGGCCGAGAACGTGGCCTTCCCGCTCATCGAGCACGCCCGGCTGGGCCGCCGCCAGGTGCGCGAGGTCGTCCAGGCCAAGCTGGCCTCCGTGGGCCTGAAGGGCATGGGCTACAAGATGCCCTCGGAACTTTCCGGCGGGATGCGCAAGCGCGTGGGCCTGGCGCGGGCCATCGCCCTGGACCCCAAGATCGTGCTCTTCGACGAGCCCACCTCGGGCCTGGACCCGGTGATGTCGGCCAACGTCAACGAGCTGATCCTGCAGACGCGCGACGAATTCGGGGCCACCTGCGTGGTCATCAGCCACGACATCGCGGCCACCCTCGCCATCGCCGACGAGGTGTTCATGCTCTACAACGGGACGATCATCGCCCGCGGCACGCCGGACGAGGTCCGCGCCTCGGACGACCCCGTGGTGCGGCAGTTCATCCGGGGCGAGGCCAGGGGGCCGATCACGATAGCCTGAGTACGGGGCGGGCGAGCCCGCCCTCAACTGCGGAGTAACGACCATGTCTTTCAAGACGGGTACCGAGATCAAAGTCGGCATCTTCGTGTGCCTCGCCCTGGCCGGGCTGGCCTTCATGTCCCTGCAGGTGGGCAAGGGGGCGTTCCTCTCCGGGCGGACGTACGACCTCGTGGTGCGCTTCGACAACGTCACCGGCCTCAAGGCCGATTCGCCCGTGGAGATCGCGGGCATCGAGATCGGCCGCGTGCGCGAGATCGGCCTGGAAAACGGCCGGGCCCGGCTGGTGCTGGAGATCGCCCAGAGCGTGAAGGTCCCCTCGGACAGCGTGGCCTCCATCAAGTCCCGCGGGGTGCTGGGGGACAAGTTCGTGGAGCTGTCCGGCGGCAGCCCCGAGGCCGGGCTGCTGGCCGACGGCGGCGAGCTGGTCCGCTCGGACCGCAGCGCGGACCTGGAGGTCCTGTTCCAGAAGGTCGGGCAGATCGCCGACGACATCGGCGTCGTGGCCAAGAGCGTGGCGGGCGTGTTCGGCGGGCCCGAGGGCGAGCACAACCTGCGCCTGACCTTCCACAGCATGCGCGACCTGGCCGTGACCCTCAACGACATGGTCCAGAAGAACGTCGAGAGCGTGAATCTCATCGTCGAGAACCTGCGCGATTTTTCCGGCGACCTGCGGCATATTTCCGGCACCAACAAGCAGAGCATCGACGCCATCGTCTCCAACTTCGAGCAGGCCTCGGCCCAGATGCGCACCACCCTGGAGCGCGTGAACTCGGTGATGGCCAAGATCGACCAGGGCGAGGGCGCCGTGGGCCGCATGGTCAACGACGAGCAGATGGGCAACGATCTGCGCAGCGCCGTGGCCTCCCTGGAGAGCGTGGCCGCCAAGATCGACGAGGGCAAGGGCACCCTGGGCAAGCTGGTCAACGACGACACCACCTCCAAGGAACTGGACAAGGCCCTGGAGGGCGTGAACAAGTACCTCGAAGCCCAGGACCGCTTCCGGACCTCCGTGGACTTCCGCTCCGAGGTCCTGGCGGACTCGGGCAACGTCAAGTCCTACCTGGACCTCACCGTGCAGCCCGCCGAGGACCACTACTACATCCTGGGCGTGGTGGCCGACCCGGACGGCAAGACCCGCGAGACCGAGACCATCACCAAGACCTGGACCGGCGGCGGCTACGCCGAGTCGCGCGAGATCGAGGAGAAGACCGAGCGCGACAAGATCACCTTCAACGCCCAGCTGGCCAAGCGCTGGGGCGACTTCGCCCTGCGCGGCGGCCTGTTCGAGTCCACCGGCGGCGTGGGCGCGGACTACTGGCTGTGGTCCGACCGCCTGCGCCTGTACGCCGAGGCCTTCGACTTCGACAACGAGGACCCGCCGCACCTCAAGGCCGGGGCGCGCCTGTACTTCCTGAAGAACTTCTACGCCACGGCGGGCATGGACGACTTCGCGGACGACGCCTCCTTCTTCGGCGGCCTGGGCCTGTCCTTCACGGACGACGACCTCAAGTACCTGATGAGCAGCGCGCCGCTGCCCAGCAACTAGGGGGCGCAGTGAAGATCGCGGTCATCTCCGACACCCACGCCCAGGACGCCACGCCCTGGATGCAGGCCGTGTACCAGGCCTACCTGGCCGACGCCGACGTCCTGGTGCACTGCGGAGACATCACCTGCCGCCCGCTGTGGTCCTACCTGATGCAGCACCCCCGGCTGGTGGCCGTGGCGGGCAACATGTGCGACTGGGAGCTGCACCAGGAGCTGCCCGAGCGCGCGACCTTCCAGGCCGAGGGGCTGACCGTGGGCGTGGTCCACGGCTGGGGCAGCGACCGCGCCTCGCTGTCGCGCAAGGTGGCCGAGAGCTTCGGCCCGGGCACGGACCTGGTGTGCTTCGGCCACAGCCACACCCCGGAGTGGACGCGCGTGGGCGAAGTGCAGACCTGCAACCCCGGCTCCCTGCGGGAAAGCGGCAACAACCCCACCCTGTGCTACGTGCACGTCGGCCCGGACGGCGCCCTGCGCCACGAGCCGGTGTCCGTGCCCCGGATGATCGGCCCCGTGGGCTGAGCGGCGAGGCCGCGCAACGAAAAACCGCCCCGGACCTCGCGGCCCGGGGCGGTTTTTTCGTGTCCCCCTGCGGGCCATAAGGAAACCCCTCTTCCGCCGTTTTGGGGGAAGAGGGGCTTCGTTTGCCGCTTGGGCCCAAGCCGTCGCGGTGGACGTCCCGCGCCCGGGGCGGTTTTCAGGCCGCCCTCGGGAGCCGGGAGCTGCCGTGGTTAGCCGCCCAAGAGCTGCATGGCCAGCCTGGGCAGGGAGTTGGCCTGGGCCAGCATGGCCACGGCGGCCTGGGACTTGATCTGCTGGCGCACGAATTCGGTCATCTCGGTGGCCACGTCCACGTCGGAGATCCGGGACTCGGAGGCCTGCAGGTTCTCGGACTGGATCTGCAGGTTCGAGATGGTGTTCTGCAGACGGTTCTGCAGGGCACCGAGGTTGGCGCGGATCTTGTCCTTGGAGATGATCGCGTCGTTGATG
>CAYUIN010000174.1:0-5734 GCA_964444695.1 uncultured Desulfocurvus sp. | reverse complement strand
CAGGGGGCGGCGGCGAGGCAGCAGACCGCTCGCACCAGCCCGGCGCCCATAAAAAAAAGGCTGGACCAGCGTCCCGCCGTCTTGGTGGCGATCGAGCCCGGGGCGAGGCCTAGAGCACGTCCTGCATGGAATACAGCCTGCCGGGCGTGCGGCCCGCCATCCACTTGGCGGCGCGCAGGCTGCCCTGGGCGAAGTTCTCGCGCGAGTGGGCCTGGTGCGTGACCTCGATGCGCTCGCCGGGGCCCATGAAATACACGGTGTGCACGCCCACGACGTCGCCGCCGCGGATGGTCTGCACGCCGATCTCCTTTTTGGGACGGGCGCCGATGATGCCCTCGCGGCAGTAGTTCCCGACCTCGGACAGCTCCCAGTCCCGGGCCTCGGCCAGGCATTCGGCGAGCTTGAGGGCGGTGCCGCTGGGCGCGTCCTTCTTCTGGTTGTGGTGCAGCTCCACCATCTCCAGGTCGTAGCTCGGGCCGAGCTTCTTCACCAGCTCGGGCAGCACCTGGAGCAGGACGTTCACGCCGATGCTCATGTTCGGCGTCCAGAACACCGGGGATTTCTCGGCCACGGCGCGCAGTTCGTCCAGCTGCTCGGGGGTCAGGCCCGTGGTGCCGATGACGATGGGGTTGCCGTGTTCGGCGCAGGCCCGGGCGTTGGCCACGCTCACGGCCGGGGCCGTGAAGTCGATGACCACGGCCCCGGGGCATTCGGGCAGCATGGCGGACAGCTCCGTGCCGCACAGGCAGCCGAAGGATTCCAGGCCGTCCTCGCAGCCCTTGCGCTCGATGACGCCCGCCAGATCCAGCTCCGGATCGGCCTTGACCAGTCCGGCGATGGTCCCGCCCATGCGCCCCTTGGCGCCGATGACGATGATCGAAATGCTCATGCTATGTCCTCCCGCGCGTGGCGATTACAGCAGTTTGAGTTGTTCCGTGGCCGACACGGCCCCGGGCTCCGGTCCGGCGGGCTCCGCGCCGCCGAGCAGGGCCAAAAAGCCCGCGTAGTCCAGCACAGTCAAGCCCATGTTCCGGGCTTTGTCCAGCTTGCTCCCGGCCTTCTCCCCGGCCACGAGGACGTCCACGCTGCGCGAGACCTGACCCGCAATTTTTGCCCCCGCCTCCTTGGCCATGGATGCAGCTTTGTTGCGAGCAATTGGCAACGTGCCCGTAAACAGCAACGTTTTTCCAGCCAGAGGCAATTGTCTGGCACTCTCCTTGGACAGGTCTTTCTGGACAGGCCACAGGCCTATTTCACGCAAACGATTCAGCAGCGCGATGTTTTCCGGGTTGGCGAAGAAACTCGCAACCGATTCGGCTATTGCTGGACCAATTCCATGGATTTTCTCCAAATCGGTCCGTTTAGCTTTGGAAAGTTCACCAAAATCGCGAAATTTGTCCGCCAATGTCTCGGCGACCGTAATACCGACGTGCCGCAAACCCAAGGCCGCTATCAGCTTGGGCAACGTCGCAGAATCCTTGGCCGCACTCAGGGCATTGACAACAAGTGCGGCGGATTTCTCGCCCATGCCGTCCCTAACGGCCAGCTCGCCGACACCTAAAGTAAACAGGTCCGCAGGACTTTGAATCCGTTTTTCGCGGACAAGAACTTCCATTAGTTTCTCACCGACGCCTTCAATGTCCAGTCCCGCTTTGGAAACAAAATACTTAATACGCTGTTCAAACATGGCTGGGCATGTTGCATTGATACAACGCCAAGCCTTTTCTGGCTCGATTTTTGTTTTCGCCGTCTGCCGCATTAATCGGACAACTTCGCTGCCACATGCAGGACAATGTGAAGGAAATATAAATTCCGGCGCATCCGGGAGACGTCTATCAAGGAGTGGGCGCACAACTTCGGGGATAACGTCACCAGCCCGCTGAACAACTACGAAGTCTCCTTCCCGAAGATCCTTTTTCCTTATCTCGTCCTCGTTGTGCAGCGTGGCGCGGGAGACCACGACGCCGCCCACGCTGACGGGCTCCAGCTGGGCCACGGGCGTCAGGACGCCGGTGCGCCCGACCTGGACCTCGATCCTGTCCAGCCGGGTGACGGCCTGCTGGGCTGGGAACTTCAGCGCCAGGGCCCAGCGCGGGGCGCGGTTGGTGAAGCCGATGAAATCCCGGAGCGGGACGCTGTCCATCTTGGCCACCAGGCCGTCGATGTCGAAGGGCAGGTCCTGGCGGGCGGCGCCCAGGGCCTCGTAGCGCTCGGCCACGGCCTCGGCGCCCTGGCAGAGCACGGCCTGGTCCGGGATGGAGAAGCCCAGGCGCGCCAGGGCCTGCATGACGCCCTGCTGGCTGTCCCAGCCCGCCGGGGCCGGGCCGTCCCAGCGGACCTCGCCCACGGCGTAGGCGTAGAAGAACAGGGTCCGCGCGGCGGCGACCTTGGTGTCCAGCTGGCGCAGGGTCCCGGCGGCGGCGTTGCGCGGGTTGGCGAAGACCTTCTCGCCCGCCTCGTCCTGGCGCTCGTTCAGCCGGGCGAAGTCCGTCTTGCGGATCACCGTCTCGCCGCGCACCTCCAGGTAGGCGGGCACGGGGCCGCCCGCCTCGTCCAGGGTCAGGCGCAGGTTCTTCACGGCGGCGCGGATGGTGGCGCTGACGTCCTCGCCCGTCTCGCCGTCGCCGCGCGTGGCGCCCACGGTGAAGCGCCCGTTCTCGTACACCAGCTCCACGGCCAGCCCGTCCAGCTTGGGGTCCGCCCAGAAGCGCGAAAGCGCCCCGGGCCAGGTGGCGGGGTCGGGCAGGCCGTCCAGGCAGCGCGGGGCGTAGGCCGCGAAATCCGCGCGCCGGGCCAGGGGCACGTATTTTTCCGCCGCGCGCACCAGGGCCAGGGCCACGTCCTCGCGGGTCGGGGCCTCGCGGGCCAGCAGCGCGTCCAGCCCGGCGCCCAGCTCGGCGAAGACGTTCCTGCGGTGCGCCTCCTTCTCGTAACCGGGCAGGAAGTCCGCGTGCAGCTCGGCCAGCAGCGCGTCGCGCAGGGCGTCGCGCAGGGCGCGGGGCAGCCGGTCCGCGAACTCGCGCCACTCGTCCAGGTTCATGGCGTTGTCCAGGCTGTACATCCGCTGCCGGTGGCGATACGCGCCCAGGCCGTCCAGGACCTCGCCGCCCACGCGCCTGGTGGGCGAGTTGGGATCGTCCAGCTCGGGGTGCGCGGCCTCCAGGGCGGCCAGCTCGCGGAACAGGGCGTCGTACTCGGCGTCCTCGATCTGCGGATCGTCCAGGACGTAGTAGCGATGATTGTGATATTCCAGCAGGTTGCGCAGTTCTTCGGCGCGCTGGATGTCGGTCTTGCTGGCGGGGCTCATGGGCGGATTCTCGGCTGATGGTTCGTGGGGCGGGCCGGGGCTAGGGGCGCGCCGGGCGGTGGCGGCGCTTGGCCAGCAGGGTTTCGTCCCTGGCCAGGCGCTTGTCCCGGCGCTCCGCCGTCTCGGGAGACAGGTAATACAGGCCCAGGGTCTCGGGTATCAAGAGAAAATCCTCACCGGCCACGGCCAGGCGCAGCCAGAACTCGTAGTCCCCGCAGACCTGGAAATCGCGGTCGAACCAGCCGTGGCGGGCGTGCAGCGCGGCGCGCCACATGGGCTGCGGGCCGACGTAGTTGTACGTGTGCAGGGCCGCGCGGTCGAAGCCCGGCCAGTCCGTGCGCCCGATGGGCGGGGCCTCGCCCCAGCCCTTGCCCGGCTCGGCGGTGATCAGCGAATTGGCGTAGACCAGCGCGGCGGAGGGGTTCTCGTCCAGGGTCCGGGCCATGACCTCGTAGGCGTCGGGGCGGTGGCGGTCGTCGGCGTTGGCGTTGGTCAGGTAGCGGCCGGAGGCGGCCTTGCAGCCCCGCGTCCAGGCGGCGTAGATGCTCTCGCGCCGGGCGGTGGTGATGACCGAGATGCCCGCGTGGCGCGCGCGGTAGTCGGCCAGGATGGCGGCCTCGCCCTGCTCGCTGCCGGAGACCACGGCCATGATCTCCAGGCTCCCGGCCACGGTCTGGGCCAGCAGGTCGTCCAGGCAGCCGGGCAGGAAGCGTTCGCAGTTGTAGACCGAGACCACGGCGGTCACCGTGGGCCCGGCGCCGGGCGCGAAGTGCGCGAGGTCCATCACGACGTCGTTCATGGGCGCTCCCGGCGCGCGCCGCCGTCGCGGCCCGCGAGGGGGATCCCGCGGCCCGGGGCCGCTAGGAGGTGATCTCCCACAGCCCTTGCAGCCCCTCGTCCTTGCCGACCACGACGATGGTGTCTCCGGCGGTAAGGACCGTGTCCGCGGAAGGGTTGAAGAGCATCTCGCCGCTTTTGCGCTTGATGCCGATGACGATGAGGTTGAAGCGCTGGCGGATCTTGGACTCGATGAGGTTCTTGCCCGCCAGCTCCGAGCGCTCGGAGATGCCCAGCTCCTCCATGGACAGGTCCAGGCCCTGGCTGGTGGAGGTCAGCTCCAGGAAGCTGGTCACCGTGGGCCGGATCACGGACTGGGCCATGCGGATGCCGCCCAGGGTGTGGGGCAGCATGACGCGGTCGGCCCCGGCGCGTTCCAGGCGGTGGATGTGCGTCTCCTCGTTGGCCCGGGCCACGATGTGCAGCTTGGGGTTCAGCTGGCGCGCCGTGAGCGCCACGTAGACGTTGGCCGCCTCGGAGGACAGGGCCGTGATCAGGTTCTTGGCCCGGTCGATGCCCGCGCGCAGCATCACGTCGTCGTCGGTGGCGTCGCCGTGGACGTAGAGCATCCCGTCGTCTTCCATCTTCTGGGCCAGCACGTCGTCCATCTCCACGCAGACCACGGGCAGCCCCTCGCGCACGATCTCGCGCGAGGCGATGGAGCCGATGCGCCCGTAGCCGCAGACGATGGTGTGGTTGGAGAGCTTGTTGATGGCCTTTTGCAATCTGTGCCTCCCCCAGACGGTTTGGATGCGGCCCTCCACGAGAATCTGGGTGAAGGAGCCGATGAGAAACGCGAAGTTGCCCACGCCGAGCAGGATGAGCACGCTGGTCAGGATCATGCCGTTTTCGGACAGCGGACGCACTTCCTCGAAGCCCACGGTGGCCAGGGTGATGAGCACCATGTAGAAGCTTTCGAGGTAGCTCCAGCCCTCCACGGACATGTAGCCGTAGACGCCTGCGAAGAAGATCACCAGCAGCGAAACGAAGCCCATGATCAACGGCCAGAAGCCGCCGTAGCGACGTTGCAGGCGGCTGATGGTCATCGAGCCGCACAGGCCGGACCGGTCTCTTCTCGCGCTGGGCAATTTGCAGATGTTCATGGTCGTCACAACGTCCGCAGGATTTCGCGGAGCATGGAGATGCGGTCCCGCAGTCCCGCCGCGATCTCGAACTCCAGGTCGCGGGCGGCGGCGCGCATCTCGCGCTCCAGGCGCTTGATTTCGGCGGCCAGGGCCTTGGGATCGTCCCATTGGGCTGGGTCCGCCCCGGAGCCGGGCCCGGCGCCCTTGCCCCCCTGGGCCCTGTCCTGCGCCTGGGTATACAAGGAATCGAGAATATTATCCAACTCTTTGCGCACCGTGGCCGGGACGTGGCCGTGTTCGGCGTTGAACCCGGCCTGGATGCTCCGACGCCGCTCGGTTTCGTCCATGGCCTCGCGCATCGAGCGCGTGACCTGGTCGGCGTAGAGGATGACCGTGCCCCGGGTGTTGCGCGAGGCGCGCCCGAAGGTCTGGATCAGGGAGCGCGTGCTGCGCAGGAAGCCCTCCTTGTCCGCGTCCAGGATGGCCACCAGGGAGACCTCGGGCA
>CAYUIN010000173.1:0-5762 GCA_964444695.1 uncultured Desulfocurvus sp. | reverse complement strand
GTGGCGGTCTGGGCGCTCCTCAAAGTCACCCCCTGGGGCTTCGAGATCCGGGCCGTGGGCCTCAACCTGCGCGCCAGCCGCTTCGCGGGCATCCCCGTGGGCCCGGCGGTGCTGCGCACGGCGCTCATCTCCGGCGGCCTGGCGGGCATGGCCGGGGTCAGCGAGCTGTGCGGCCTCAAGGGCTACCTGACCCTGGATCTGTCCCCGGGCTTCGGCTACTCGGGCATCGTGGTGGCCATGCTGGCGGCGCTGCATCCGCTGGGCGTGGTCCCGGCGGCGCTGTTCGTGGCCGTGGTCTCCATCGGCGCGGACTCCATGAGCCGTTCGCTGGAAATCTCCAACTACATCGCCGACGTGGCCACGGCGGCCAGCCTGCTGGCCGTGTTGGCGGGCGCGGCCCTGGCGCGCTGGCGCGTGCGCTGGAGGTAGACCGTGAGCGTGCTCGAACTGGTGCTGGAAACGGGATTTTGGATCGCCACGGTGCGCATGGCCACGCCCCTGATCTTCGGGACGCTGGGCGAACTGCTCTGCGAGCGGGCCGGGGTGCTGAACCTGGGCATCGAGGGCATCATGGCCGCCGGGTGCATGGGCGGCTGGACCTGGGTCTACCTGGGCGGCTCGCTGTGGGGCGCGGTGGCCTTCGCCGCCGCCCTGGGCGCGGCCTTCGGGCTGCTGCACGCCCTGTTCACCGTGCGCATGGGCCTGTCCCAGCACGTCACGGGCCTGGGCATCACCATGCTGGCCTCGGCCCTGTCGTCCTTCGTGTTCCGCATGCTGCTGCCCAAGGCCACCACCCCGCCCAAGATCATCCCCTTCGCGCCGATGCACCTCCCCGGGCTGGCGGACATCCCCTTCCTGGGCCCGGTGCTCTTCCAGCAGCCGCCGCTGACGCTGCTGGCCCTGGTGGTGCTGCTGGCGGTGTCCTACGTGCTGTACCGCACCCCGGCGGGTCTGGCGCTCAGGATGTGCGGCGAGAACCCCATGGCCGTGGAGTCCCAGGGCCTGTCCGTACACGCCGTGCGCACCGTGGCCGTGATGGCGGGCAGCGCGCTGATGGCCGTGGGCGGCGCGTTTTTGACCTTGTCCGCCTTCGATGCCTATTACATCGGGATGGTCAACGGGCGCGGCTGGATCTGCATCGCGCTGGTGGTCTTCGCCTCCTGGCGGCCGGGCAAGGCGCTGCTGGGCGCCGTGCTCTTCGCGGCCTTCGACGCCGTGCAGATGCGCGTGCAGCAGCAGTCCGGCGCGGCCCTGCCGTATCAGGTCTACCTGATGATGCCCTACGTCTTTTCCATCGTGGCCCTGGTGGTCATGTCCCGCCGGGCGGCGTACCCGGCGGCGCTGCTGGTGCCCTTCCGCAAGGGCGAACGCTAGAGGAGGCCCGTGATGCTCGACCTGCTGGTGAAGAACGCCGTGCTGCCCCGGGGCGGCGAGGCCGTGGACGTGGCCGTGTCCGGCGGCCGGATCGTGGAGCTCGGCCCGCGCATCGAGGGTGCGGCCGCCGAGGTCCTGGACGCCGCCGGGCAGCTGCTGACCCCGCCCTTCGTGGACCCGCATTTCCACATGGACGCCACCCTGTCCCTGGGCCTGCCGCGCATGAACGAGTCCGGCACGCTGCTGGAGGGCATCCAGATCTGGGGCGAGCTGAAGCCCGACCTGACCCCCGAGGCCGTCAAGGCCCGGGCCCTGGACCTGCTGACCTGGTCCGTGGCCCGGGGCACCCTGGCCGTGCGGACCCACGTGGACGTCACCGACCCCAGCCTGATGGCCGTGGACGTGCTGCTGGAAGTGCGCGAGGAAATGAAGGATTTCGTGGACATCCAGCTGGTGGCCTTCCCGCAGGACGGCGTGCTCCGCACCCCGGGCGGGCAAGAGCTGCTGACCCGCGCCCTGGACAAGGGCGTGGACGTGGTGGGCGGCATCCCGCATTTCGAGCGGACCATGGAGGACGGGCGACTGTCCGTGAAATGGCTCTGCGAACTGGCCGCCGAGCGCGGGCTGCTGGTGGACATGCACTGCGACGAGACCGACGACCCCCTGTCGCGCCACGTGGAGACCCTGGCCTACGAGACCCAGCGCCTGGGCCTGCACGGCCGGGTCGCGGGCTCGCACCTGACGAGCATGCATTCCATGGACAACTACTACGTGTCCAAGCTGATCCCGCTCATGGCCGAGGCCCGGCTGCACGCCGTGTCCAACCCGCTGATCAACATCGCCATCCAGGGCCGCCACGACACCTATCCCAAGCGCCGGGGCCTGACCCGCGTGCCCGAACTGCTGGCCGCCGGGATCAACGTCGCCTTCGGCCAGGACTGCGTGATGGACCCCTGGTACCCGCTGGGCAGCCACGACATGCTCGAAGTGGCCCACATGGGCGCGCACTGCCTGCACATGCTGGGCACGCGCGGCCTGGCCCAGTGCTTCGACTGCGTCACCGAGGCCGGGGCCCGGGCCCTGCACCTGGACGGCTACGGCATCGCCCCGGGCTGCGAGGCGAACTTCGTGCTGCTCCAGGCCACGAGCGCGGTGGAGGCCATCCGCCTGCGCCCGGCGCGCCTGGCCGTGGTCCGGCGCGGCCGCGTCGTGGCGCGGACCCCGCGCGTGGCGGCCACGGTGGATCTGGGCCACGGGCCCGTGGAGACGGACTTCACCCCAACTCGCCGGGGTTGATGGATTTCCTACGCAGGTGCGGGGTTTTTTCCGCGGCGCCCCTTGACGGCACCGGCACAGGTCATAGCTTCCTGGTGCCGGTTGCCGGGTTTGGTTTGACCCCCAAAGAGTCCACCCTCCTCCTCGCGTTGGTTGCACTCCCCGACAACCGGCCCTCTTTCACGGCCCATCCAGCGCCCCCGGCCCAGCGGCCCGTCCCGCCGCCCCGGGGGCGCACGGTATCCGTCATGCAGCGCACGCTCCCCGTCCTCGTCTTGTTGCTCGCGGCCCTGGCCGCCCTGGCCGCGCCCGCGCCCGGCCGCGCGCAGGACGGCCCGATGATCCCCCTGCTGACCCCGCGCCTGAACCGCGAGAACCCGCGCGAGACCCTGCGCCAGGCCGAAGCGGCCCTGGCGCGCGGCGAGCGCGACCTGGCCTGGGAGCTGGCCACCAAGGCCATCAACTCCGGCGACCTGGACCAGCCCGCCCTGGCCGGGGCCTACGTCTGGCGGGGCCGCCTGGGCCTGGACGCAGGCGACGCCGGGCAGGCCCTGGCGGACTTCCGCCGGGGCGTGGAGCTGGCCCCGGCGGCCTCGGACGCCCTGGCCTGGCGGGCCCGGGCCTGGCTGGCCCTGGACGCGCAGGACCCGGCCCTGGACGACGCCCGCCGCGCCGCAGCCCTGACCCCGGACAGCCCGGCGGCCCACCTCGCCCTGGGCCTGGCGCTGACCGCGCGGGGCGCCCCGGCCGAGGCGGCCGCCGCCCTGGAACGCGCCCTGCAACTGGCCCCGGACGATCCCGAAACCGCCGCAGCCCTGGCCGCCGCCCGCGACGCCCTGCGCTGAGCCGCACACCCCGTCGCCGTCGCACCCTGCGCTGAGCCGCACACCCCGCCGACGTCGCGTCTTGCCCGCCGCCAAGCCCGGCGCCCGGCCCGCAGCCGATGCCGCGCCCCGGCCCAGGCCGCGCCCTGTTCCGCATCGGCCTTCCGCCTTGCCCGGCTGATCCCCGGTTCCGCCCCGCATCGGCCCGTCCCCCGTGCGTGGCCCCCAAGCCCGGCTCCCCGACGACTCCCCGCGTTCTCGCGTCCCGTCCCGTACGCGCCCAGCGTAGTTGCGCGTCCCAACCCGCCCGCACCCAGCGTAATCTCGCGTCCCGACCCGCCCGCGTTCTGCGCGGTCCTTCCGCCGCCCACAATTTTTGGGCCTCCTTCCGGCCCGGGAAGGAATCTTCGCAAGCCCTGGCACTGATCGATTTTTTCCTGAACGCGCCCTCGCGCGACCCCGCCGACCGGGGTCGTGACGGGCCTTCCTCTCACATTTTATTCTCCTGTTTTTATAGGATATATTCAGACAATCAATCTCCCCCAGGCAAGAAACGCCGCCCTTAACTTCCCCGCCGGGCTGCCGATGAGAGAGACATGCATTGGGACGAAGACTACGACGCATACGCCGACGACGACGGCACGCAGCCGCCCGTGGAGCACGCCACCCGGGAGGACGAGCCGCGTCACGTGGAATCCGACGAGGAGCGCCGCGCGCTCCTGGCGGACCTGCGCGCCCAGATCGCCTCGGGCACCTACCGCCCGAGCATCGGCCGCATCAGCGTCAGCCTGTTCAGCGAACTCGCCTCCAAGTAATCCCCCGCCGCCCGCCGCCGTTTTCCCCCGCTCCCCATTGACCCCGAGGCCCGGGTGTGATTCCCTGGCAGCATTCAGGCACCCGCCACAGGCCCCGAGGAGCATGTCCATGGCCCGCGTTTCGCGCCCCTTTTTCCGCCCGCCGCTGCGGCCCACCGCCGCCCTGACCCTGCTGGCCGTGATCCTGGCCGTGTCCGCCGCCCTGGTGGCCCGACACGCCCAGCACGACGCCGAGCGGGTCATCGAGACGCGCGGGCGCCTGGCCCTGGTCCTGGCGGCGCAGACGGAACTGGCCCTGGAACGCCTGCGCGAGGCCCTGACCGCCCAGGCCGCCACCCTGGCCCCCGGGGAGATTCCCGACGCCGCCGCCCTGGGCGCCCTGCTGGACCGCCTGCGCCAGGCGGCCCCGGCCTTCAGGCGCCTGGAGGTGGTGGACGCCATGGGCGAGGTCCGCGAGGCCGCCCAGGCCATGGACTCGGCCCCCGCAGCCCAGCAGACGGAGGCAACTCCAAAGGCAACTGAAAATCAGGGACCATACGACACGGGCGCCCCGTCCACTGACGCGGTCTGGCTGCGGGACGCCGCCGGGTCCCGGACCCTGGCGGGCGGGCTGTATCCCGGGTCGGAGGGGACGGCGCGGGTGCTGCTGTCCTGGCGGCTGACGCCGGACGGGGACGGCGCCCATCTGCGCGCGGAGGCCGACGTCCGGGCCCTGCCCGCCGCCGAGTCCCGCCCCGGGGCCGAGCTGCTGTACGTGGCCGACGACGGCACGGCCCTGGCCGCCGGGGCCGGGCGCCCGCCGGAACTGGGCCGCGCCGCCGAGGCCGCCCTGGGCTCCCTGGCCCGCGCCGCGCGCGACTCCGGGGCCCTGGCCCAGCGCGAGGTGCCCTGGCCCGACGGCACGCGGCGCATCGCCGTGGCCGCGCCCCTGCGCGGCGAGCCGCTGACCCTGGTGCTGCTGGTCCCCACCCGCCAGTCCGGCGGCTCCTCACGGACCCTGCCCGCCGTGTTCCTGGCCCTGGGCGGCGTGGTCCTGGCCATGCTCCCCCTGCTGCGCAACCGGCGCCGCCACGACTAGCCCCGCCCCACGCGCGGACCGCGCGAGGCCCGGCCCACGGGACACATCGCCCGGGCCCCGGCCAGGCGCCGCGCCCACCGGCTGCGTCCGGGCGCAAAAAAACGCCGCCCTTTCGGGCGGCGTCTTCACGCACAATGCGCAGCGCGATCCGGGCTCCATGCGGCAGGCCGCCGGAATCCCCGTACCAACCGTACCAACCGCGCCGGCCGCGTCGGCTTCGCCGATCAGGCGCGCCGACTACTCCTTGCAGACCACCACGCGGTTGCGGCCCGACTCCTTGGCGGCGTAGGCCCCGGCGTCGGTGCGGCGCAAGAGGGAGTCCAGGCTCTCGCCGGAGCCGAACTCGGCCACGCCGCAGCTCACCGTCACATCCGGGCAGCCGCTCCCGCCGCCCAG
>CAYUIN010000172.1:0-5777 GCA_964444695.1 uncultured Desulfocurvus sp. | reverse complement strand
ACGCCCTCCTCGCCCAGCGGATCGCAGTCCAGGACCACCGGCTCGGGATGCAGGAAGCGGTACACCGGCCAGGACAGGGGCGAGACGTACGGGTCCATGATCACCACCCGCCCCCCGGGGCGCAGGACCCGCACGGCCTCGCGCAGGAACAGCGCCGGGCGCGGCAGGTGGTGCAGCACGTCGAACAGCGCGATGGCCGCCAGGGATCCGCCACGCACCGGCAGGCGCTGGGCGTCGCCCACCATGTCCGTCCAGGGCGTCTTCTCGATGTCCAGGGTCAGGACGCCGGGGACGTGCTCCTTGAACTTGCCGATGCCCGCGCCGACCTCCAGGGCCGGGCCGGGCGGCATCTCGCGGCGCATGGCCTCGAACCAGCCGCCGTACATCCGCCGCAGGCAGGGCTTGCGGTTCCAGGCATCGAGCTGCCCGCGCAGGATCGTCCCGGTGACTGCCGAACGTTCGGACATCGACTCTCCCCGCCCGCCGGGCGCTAGACGAACTTCAGCTTGCGCATGGCGAACCAGCACATGCGCAGCAACAGCAGGCCGTGCCTGAAGCGGCTGATCTGGGTTTCGCCGTACTCGCGGGCCCGGTAGCGGATGGGCACCTCGACGATCTTCAGGTTCAGCTTGGAGGCCCCGAACAGCAGGTCGAAGTCCCCGAACGGGTCGAAGTCGCCGAAATAGGCCCGCCCGGCGGCCAGGCGCTGGTAGTCCTCGCGGCTCAGGACCTTGGTCCCGCACAGGGTGTCCTTGAGGCGCTGGTTGAGCAGCCAGGAGAAGGCCAGGCTGAAGAACTTGTTGCCCAACAGGTTGAGGAAGCGCATGGCCTCGTCTTCCATGGGGTAGACCAGCCGCGTGCCGTTCACGAACTCGCCCTTGCCCGAGGCGATGGCGTGGTAGAATTTGGGCAGGTCCTCGGGGGGCATGGTCAGGTCCGCGTCCAGGATCATCAGCACGTCGCAGGTGGCGGCGGCGAAGCCCTTGCGCACGGCGTCGCCCTTGCCCTTGCCGTCCTGGACCATGAACTTGATGTCGCGCTCGGGGTAGGCGGCCATGACCCGCTTGATCTCCTCGGGGGTGCCGTCCTCGGAGTGGCCGTCCACGAAGATGATCTCGGTGTGCTTGCCCAGGTCCGGGGTGCGCACGATGGCGGGCTCGATGTTGCCGCGCTCGTTGCGGCAGGGGATGAGCACCGTCACGGAGAGGTCCTGGTCCACGCAGGCGCGCTCGCGCATCCGGGCCACGACCCAGTTGGACAGGCAAAGCTTGTTCACGCCCGGCAGGCTGCCCAGGGCCTCCATCAGCTGCGAGAGCACGGGCACGCGCTTGGGAAACAGCAGCTTGCGGTCGGTCTTCACGGTCTCGAAGTCCGCGAGGTAGAGCAGGTTTTCGATGTCCCCGGGGGACAGCCAGTTGCCCATGTGCTGGGGCATCTTGGCGCCGACCTTCTCGGCCAGCTTCAGCAGCGGCTCCCACAGGAAGTTGTAGTAGCCGACCACGATGCGCGTCTCCGGCGTGCAGAAGGGCCGCAGGTTCTCGAAGCAGGCCTGGACGTCCTCCAGGTGGCCGACGAGGTCCGAGACGACGATGAAGTCGAAGCTGCCCTCGACGCCGCAGGCGGCCAGGTTCTCGGCGTCGCCGGTGCGGAAGTCGATGCCCGGGTGGGCCGAGGCGGCCAGGGCCGTCATGGCCGGGGACAGGTCCACGCCCACGCCGTCCTTGGGCTCCAGGGCCGCCAGCAGCTCGCCGGTGCCGCAGCCCAGCTCCAGCACGCGCCTGCCCGGCGGGATCAGGAACTTCAGGTAGCTCGCCTGGGCCGCGTAATAGGCGGAATTCTTGTTCCTCCAGGCGCGGCGCTCCGGGGCCAGGGCGTCGAATTGGTCGCGAATGCGTTGCTTGTGGGCGCTGAGCGTCATGTCTCGTCCTTTTGCTCGGTTAAACGGGCCGGGGCCCGCCGTGCGGTCGCAGGGGCCATACACCAAACGGCCCGCGATGCCAAGGCGCCGGGCCCGCTCAGTCCCCGCTGTTGCAGGCGGCCTGGAGCCGGTATTGCAGGTGCGTGTGGCGCTTGCGGCTGGTGGCGCGGCCCAGGCCGATGCTCATGGCCCGCGCCGGGCCGATGAGCACCGCCAGCTTGCGGGCCCGCGTCAGCCCCGTGTAGATCAGGTTGCGCTCGAGCATCACGTAGTGCTGCGGCACCACGGGCATGATCACCGCCGGGTACTCGCTGCCCTGGGACTTGTGCACGGACACGGCGTAGGCCGGGGCCAGCTCGTCCAGTTCGTGGGCCTCGTAGCTCACCTCGCGGCCGTCGAACTCCACCAGCAGCTCCCCGTCGCCCGCGTTCACGTCCACGATCCAGCCCAGGTCGCCGTTGAAGACGTCCTTGTCGTAGTCGTTGCGCAGTTGCAGCACGCGGTCGCCCTCGCGGAACACGGTCTCGCCCCGGGTGATCTCGCGGCCCGTGGGGTTCAGCCGCTCCTGGAGCAGGCGGTTCAGGGCCTGGGTGCCCAGCACGCCCTTGTGGATGGGGGTGAGCACCTGGATGTCGCGCAGCGGGTCCAGGCCGTAGGCCTTGGGGATGCGCTCCGTGGCCAGGTGCAGGATGTACTGGCGGATGTCCTCCGGGTCCGAGCGGCGGACCCAGAAGAAGTCGTCGCGCGGGCCGGGCGGGTCGTTGTTTTCCGGCAGCTGCCCGGCGTTGACGCGGTGGGCGTTGGTCACGATGAGGCTCTCGCGGGCCTGGCGGAAGATGCGCGTCAGCACCGCGTGGGGCACGGCGCAGCTGGCCAGGATGTCCGCCAGGATGTTGCCCGGGCCCACGGACGGCAGCTGGTTCACGTCGCCGATGAGCACCAGGCGGCAGGTCAGCGGCAGGGCCCTGAGCAGCGCCAGGAACAGCGCCTCGTCCAGCATCGAGGCCTCGTCCACGATCACGGCCTGGGCCTCGAGCTTGTTGTCCTCGCCGCACTGGAAGCCGCCGTCGGGCTGGTAGTGCAGCAGGCGGTGCAGGGTCGAGGCGGGAAAGCCCGTGGCCTCGGCCAGGCGCTTGGCCGCGCGGCCCGTGGGCGCGGCGAGCTTGATCTTGAACTTCATGGCTTCGAGCACCTGGACCAGGGCCCGGGTGATGGTGGTCTTGCCCGTGCCCGGGCCGCCGGTGATCACGAAGACCTTGTTCTCGCAGCCCGCCAGCACGGCCTCGCGCTGCTCGCCGGACAGCTCGATCTGCTCGGCGGCCTCCACGGCGGGCATGATCCGCCGGATGGCGCGCAGGTCCATGGGTGTGGGGTGCTCGATGAGCGCGAACAGGCGGCCGGCGGTCTCGGTCTCGTGGCGGTAGAAATGCATCAGGTACACGGCCCGGGGCACGCCCTGGGCCGAAAGGTCCTCCACCACCACCCGCTTGCGGTGTTCCAGGTTCTCGATGGCCTCCGCCACGTCGCCCGGGCCGATGGCGCAGCCCTCGTCCGCGCAGTCCGGGGCCAGGACGTCGAATTCCAGGAACTCCGGGGGCGCGCCGGGGCCGGGGCCGGGGCCCTGCTCGTCCGGCCCCGGGAAGCCCATGTGCCGCTCCCAGCCCGCCAGCATGTCCAGGACCTGGGAGACCACCTCGGGCTCGGGCAGGAACAGGTGGCCCTTTTCCGAGGCGGCGAAGAGCACGTAGACCACGGCGGCCTCCACGCGCTGCGGGGCGTCGGGCGCGAAGCCCAGGCGCAGGGCCATGGCGTCTGCGGTCTTGAAGCCCACGCCGCGGATCTCGTAGGCCAGCTCGTAGGGGTTCTCGCGCAGCTTGGCCTCGGCCCCCGCGCCGTAGCGCTGCCAGATGCGCGAGGCGTGCGTCGGCGAAACATTGTGGGATTGCAGGAAGATCATGAGGTTGCGCACCTCATGCTGCTCGGCCCAGGACTCGCGGATGGCGTCCAGCTTCTTGCGGCCCAGGCCGTCCACCTCGAGCAGCCGCTCGGGGTCCTGGTCCAGGACGTCCAGGACCTCGGCCCCGAAGTGATCCACCAGCCGCGCGGCCAGCACCGGCCCCACCCCGCGCACGTTGCCCGAGGCGAGGTAGCGCCGGATGCCGTTGATGGTCGCGGGCATGGCCTGCTGGGCCACGTGGACCTCGAACTGGCGGCCGAACTTGGGGTGCTCCACCCAGCCGCCCGTGAGGTCCATCATCTCCCCGGGGCGGACCTGGGGCATGGTCCCGACCACGGTCAGGCTGCCCGCCTCGCCCCGGGCCACGACGCGCGCCACAGTGTACCCGTTGGCCGGGTTGTGGAAGATCACGCTTCGTATTTCGGCCCGCAGCGTCTCGGCCATGTCCCTCGTCCTTCGGATTGGTGCCCCGGGGCGCCGTGGGACGCGCCGGTGCGGGCCGAGCCGGTGCGGCTACAGGTCCTGGCGGTATTTGAGCGATTGTCTGAGCGTCTCGCGGTCCACGAACTTGACCTCCGAGCCCAGGGGGATGCCCTGGGCCAGGCGGCTGACGCGCACCCCCGGGAAGTCCCGGGCCGCGAGGTCGCGCACGAAGGAGGCCGTGGACTCGGCGTCCAGGGTCGTGCCCAGGGCCAGGATCAGTTCCGTGACCTTGCCCTCGGCCAGGCGCGCCCGCAGGCGCCCCACTTCCAGCTGCTGGGAGGTGACGTTCTCCAGCGGCGCCAGCAGCCCGCCGAGCACCAGGTACTTGCCCCGGTAGAACCCGCCGTCCTCGATGGCCAGCAGGCTGTCCCACTCGGCCACGACCATCAGCTGCGAGTCGTCGCGCGCCGGATCGGCGCAGACGCAGCACGGGTTGCAGTCCGACAGGCTGGCGCAGCGCTCGCAGAAGAAGAGCTTTTCGCGCAGCTCAAGGATGCTTTTGCCCAGGCCCTGGGCCTTGGGCATCGGCCATTTGAGCAGTTCCAGCGCGGCCCGCAGGGCGGATTTCGGCCCCAGGCCGGGCAGCTTGGAGAGCTGGTCCACCACCGCCCGCAGCGGTTCGGGAAGCTGTTGCACGCGCGCTCCTAGAACAGGCCCGGGATGCTGACCCCGCCGGTCAGGCCCTTCATCTCGGTCTCGGCGGTTTCCTTGCCCTTCTTCACGGCCTCGTTGACGGCCGCCAGGACCAGGTCCTGGAGCATGTCCACGTCCTCGGGGTCCACGCAGGCCGGGTCGATCTTGATGGACTTGATCTCGCCCGAGCAGGTGGCCACCACGGCGACCATGCCGCCGCCCGCCATGGCCTCGACCTCGCGGTCGGCCAGTTCGTCCTGAAGCTTCTGCATCTTCTTGTGCATCATCTGCGCCTGGCGCACCAAGTCGTTCATGCCTTTCATGATAAACTCCGTTATTTCTGTGGATTATGGTTCAAGTCAGTCGCCGGACGGCGTGTCGCCGCCGGCCGGGCGCACGTCCGCGACGCGGGCGTCGAAGGCTACGAGCACCGAGTCGATGAGCGGATGGCGCTGGGCCTGCTCGCGCAGGGCCCTGCGGTCCACGAGGGTCCGCTGGGGCACCTTGAAGGCCAGGGAGGTCCCGGCCCCGAAATATTCCACGGCCAGCCGCGAGAGCAGGCCGAAGGCCTCGCCCTGGCGCAGCCGGTCGCAGGCGAAGCGCGAGGGGCATTCGATGGTCAGCACGCCCTGCTCCAGGCCGGCGTTCATGTGCCCCAGGTTGCCCGCGTCCTGCCCTGTGGCGCGGCTCACGGCGTCCGCCCAGGCCGTGAACCCGGCCCAGTCGCGCGGGCCGTCCGGCAGCGGCACGCCGTGGTCCGGCGCGGCGGCGGCGGCGGACGGCGCG
>CAYUIN010000171.1:0-5780 GCA_964444695.1 uncultured Desulfocurvus sp. | reverse complement strand
GGGTCTCCCCCTTCCCCGGTCCGCCCGGCGCCGCCGCAAACGTCAGGGGCCGCTTTCGCGGCCCCGTTGTTTTGGCTGGCGACGAGCGGGCGGCCAGGGTGTTCTGGGGGGTGGGGGAGAGGTAGACGACGGACATGGCGCTCTTCTTCTTGTCGATGGCGCGTCCGGCCTCCTTGGCGCGGGCCTTCAGTTCCGAGAGTTCGCCGAAGGTGATGGCGTCGGTCAGGCAGACTTCCACGCACACGGGCTTTTCTCCGAACACCACGCGGTCGTAGCACAGGTCGCACTTGTGGGCGAAGTTGCCCGGCGCATCGAACTGGATGACCCCGTAGGGGCATTCTTCGATGCACTTCTTGGCGCCCTTGCAGGCGTTCTTGTCGATGCGCACGATGCCGGTCTGGGCGTCCTTGGTGATGGCGCCCGAGGGGCAGGCCTTCACGCACTGCGGGTTCTTGCAGTGTTGGCAGGGCACGACCCAGCTTGTGGCGCTGAGGGTGGGGAAGGTGCCCTCGCGGACCGATTCCACGCGCAGGTAGTGCGGCATCCGTCCGGGCATGGCTTCGACGTGGTCCACCAGTCCCTTGTTGTTGCGGCAGGCCACGATGCAGGTCTTGCAGCCGATGCACCGGTCGAGGTCTATCATCAGGCCGAGTTGTTTCATGGCGGTCCTCCTTTATGCGCTGACGCGGACGCGGGTGGAGACGTGCGACTCGCCGCCCACCGTGTCCTGCCACTTGAGGGTCATGCCGGAATCGGGGATCAGCTCGTTGTCGCTCACGCCGTCCCCGGTGCTGGCCACCCGGCCCACCGTGGAGCCGAAGCCGTGGTGCAGGCCGATGCAGTCGGGCCGGATGCGCTCGGTGAGCTTGGCCTTGGCCTTGATCTGTCCGGTGCGCGAGGCCAGGGTCACGGTCTGGCCGTCCTTGATGCCGAGGCGGGCGGCGGTGGCCGTGTTGATGAGGGCGGGGTTTTCCTGGATGCCGCTCACGGGGTCGCGCAGCTGCGGGTTGTTGTGGGTCCACTGTCCGCTGCCCTGGTGGAAGATGGTGCGGTAGGACAGGAGCATGAAGGGGTAGTCCTTCTCGTCCTGTTCGTACTCCGCGGCCAGCCCGGGCCGGGGCAGGGCCTGGTTCACGGGCTCGAGGTCCTCCCAGTAGAGGTGGACCTTCTTGGAGGGGGTGCCGAAGCCGCCGGCGTCCTTGTACTTGTAGAAGCCCATGGTGCCGGGCGACCAGATGCCGCCCATCTCCTGAAGCTTCTTCACGGACAGGCCGAGGCCCGCCAGCTGGATGTCGTAGTAGGCGACGTCGTCGGCGAACTGGAAGAATTCGGGTTCCAGCCGCTTGCCCAGCTCGATGAACACCTCGTTGGAGTGGCGGCACTGGCCCGGGGCCTGCACCACGGGCTGGCGCAACAGGATGCCTTGGCCGAAGTTGTACCACCAGGGCATGTACAGCAGCTCCCAGCGTTCGAAGTACGACTTGTCGGGCAGCACCAGGTCGGCGTAGCGCGCGGTCTCGGAGAGCATCAGCTCGTAGCAGACCAGCATCTCCAGCTTGTATTCGTGGCCGTTTTCTCCGGGCAGGCACACGGCCTTGCGCCACTCGTCCTGGCCCATCTCGGTCATGGCCGGGTTGCATTCGGCGGTGATGAGCACCTTGAGGTCGCCGTTCTTGATGGCCTGGGCCTCGTACCAGGTGGGCTCCATGATGAAGCTGTAGTGGGCGAAGGCGTCCTTGTCCGGTCCGGTCGCGTGCCAGCCGTGGGTGGCCAGGTTGGGCCCGCCGGGTGCGGGCAGGACCGGGGCCAGCGGGGTCAGGTCGGGCAGGGGCTGGCCGCCGGGGTTGTCGATGTTGCCGGTGACGGCCAGCAGGATGGTCCAGGCGTGGCCGAAGTCCAAGGCCTGGCCGAGCATGATGCCCTTGAAGCTGTCCACGCCCACGGAAGGGGCCTTGGCGCACAGTTCGGCCAGCTTGCGGATGTCCGCCGCGGGCACGCCGCAGACGTCGCTCATGGTCTCGGGGGTCTTGTCCTTGAGGAACGCCGTGAGGCGTTCGAAGTCGCCCTCGCGCACCCAGTTGTCCACGAAGTCCTTGTCGTGCAGGCCTTGCGCGATGATGTGCTGGGTCATGCCCAGGAACAGCGCCGTATCGCCCGAGGGGCGGATGGGAATCCACCAGTCGGCCTTGGCCGCGTCGGCGGTGAACAGGGGGTCGATGACCACGAGCTTGGCGCCGCGGTCCCTGGCGTCGAGGATGTCGCGCGGCACGGACGCATCGTCCAGGCAGCCGAAGGCGTGGCGCCCGGCCAGGATGATGATGCCGCCCGCGGGCACGGTGTCGAAGGCGGGCGGGATGTGGTGGTTGGGTACGCCGCCCATGGCCTTGATGAAGGCCACGATCTTGGCCGAGTCGCAGTGCGGCAGGGCCGTGTTGATGAACCCGCCGTAGGCGTTGAGGAACCGCCACTTGGGATCGGTGATGGAATGCGGGAAGAAGCTCGCCGTGAGCTGGTGGGCCAGGCCCCTGGCCTTGAGGTCGCGGAGCTTGTCGGTGAGCATGTCCAGGGCCTCGTCCCAGGAGATGGGCGCGAACTTGCCTTCGCCGCGCTTGCCGATCCGCTTCAGGGGCTGGGTCAGGCGGTCCTTGTTGTACTGCAGGGAGATGCCCGCCATGCCCTTCACGCAGGCCTTGCCCCGGGCCTTGGGATTGCCCCGGACCTCCTTGATCTCGCCGTCTTCCACGCGCGCCAGGATGGCGCACTCGGCTTTGCATTGATAGCATGCCGTGGGAATCCACCGTCCGTTGGACATCTGACTCCTCCCTTGTTGGAGTTGGTAGTCGGTGCGCTATCGCTTTCCGGCGGGAAACGGTTCCCGCCGCATGTCCTGTTCCGTTGCCCGGGTGACGACCGGGGCGCTGAAGAAATGGTGCAGGGAGAGCACCAGCACCCCGGCCAGCATGACCCACAACCCGGCGGTGTAGACGGCCTCCGACAGGGGCCGCAGGGCCATGAGCACGAACCCGGCCAGGCAGACGCCGGTTCCGGCGATGTCCGCCCGGTCCATGTGCAGCCCGAGCCAGGAGCGGGGCGTGCCCTCTTCCGGCGCGGGGAATTCGAAGAACACGCGGTTCCAGACGAAGCCGAAGACCACGGCCACGACCCCGCCCCAGGCCATGTGCAGCGGCAGGGTCAGGGCCGGTGCGGGCAGCGGCAGGATGGCCGGGATGGCCGCCGTGGCCGCCGCCGGGGGATGGTCCGCGTCCAGGATCTGCATCAGGGCCGAGGCCAGCAGCACGGCCAGGCCGAGCTTGACCGGCACCAGCCAGGCGGTGCCCCCGGCCAGGGCCTGGCCGATCCAGACCGCCAGCAGCCCGCCGACGGTGGAGATGAAATGCCCGACGATGACGGATTTCGGCCGGGCCACGCGCAGGTAGACGCAGGTGGCGTTGATGAAGCAGGTGGCCGCCAGGGGCGGGTAGAGCACGCCGACCCCGCAGCCCCGGGAGAACACGGCGATGAGCAGCAGCAGCAGCCCGCCGCCCAGGGACCCCCAGAGGATCCTGGACAGGGAGATGACGCCGGGCCTGTAGAACTCCCGGCTGAATTCGCGCCTGCAGGGGCAGGTGATGCGGATCTGGACCATGCGCCCCCCCCTTTGCGCGCGGCCGACGTGGCTGCGTGCGGTGGTCGAAGAGAAGAGGGGACCGGACCAAAAAAAGTTCGGTATTTTTGGAAAAAAAATCAGGTCAGGCGTATTCGGCGTGCAGGAAGGCGTCCAGATCGCAGGGGGTGTCCAGGATGGCGGCGTCCAGGGCCAGGCGCATGGCGCGTTCCACGCGGCCCCGGTCCGGGACCAGGTCGCGGAAGGACACGAACCCGCGCTCCAGGACGTGGCGGGCGACGTCGCGGGAGATGCCCGTGCAGCGTTGCTGTATCTGGGCGCTTTCGCCCGGGTGCCGGGCGGTGAACTCGGCGGCGGCCAGCAGCCCGGAAAGGTAGTCGTGCAGCAGGTCGCCGTGGCGGGCGGCGAACTCCTCGCGCACGGTCAGCCCGCAGCAGACGTGCCCGGGAGCGAAATCCGCCGAGCGGGCCAGGACGCGGCCCAGGCCTTCCAGCTCGGACTTGGTGTTCCAGGGCTCGGCGCAGAAGAAGCCGTCGATGACCCTGTCGGCGAAGAAGCGGTCCATGTAGGAGGGGCTGATGTAGCGCGCGTCGTTCGTCATGGCGCCGGGGCCCGCTCCGGAGCCCGTCATGCACCGCAGGTACATGCGGTGTGTGGATGCGGCGTGGGGCAGTCCCAGGCGCGCCCCGGGCAGCGCTCCGCCCGGCATGTCCTTGCGCACGGTGATGGCGCTGCCGTCGTGGTGTCCGTCCAGGACGTAGATCAGCGGCACGCCCTGGCTGCGCATGTGCATGGCCAGGGGGACCATGACGAAGGCCGCGTCCAGCGTGCCCCGGGCCAGGGCCTGGGCCAGGCTGTTCCAGGACAGGAAGCGCGAGAGGCGCACGGCGTCTTCGGTGTCCTCCCTGCGGCAGTGGGCGACCATGGCCAGCAGGTGGTCGGAGATGGGCAGGTAGCCCACGCGCAGCAGCGTGGCCCGGTGTCTGGTGAGCTCGGCGACGATCTTGTCGCGCGAGTCGTGGATGCGGCGTTTGACGGTGCCCTGGGGCACGCCCAGCGCCTTGGCGATCTCCTCGTAGCGCTGGCCGTGGACGAAGCGCAGGATGCAGGCCTCGCGGGCGGCGCCGGGCAGGTCGCCCAGGATGCGGCGGACCATGTCGCGGTCCAGGCGGCGGGTGTAGATGCGGTGGGGGGAGAAATCCTCGTCGCAGGCGGCCTCGTCCGGGTCGGCGCCGTTGGGAGGCAGGGCCTGGGTCTGCTGGCGGCCCGTGCGTGCGCACTGGCGGACGAGGATCGTCCGGAACCAGCCGGGAAAGGCTGCGGGGTCGCGCAACTGGGGGAGCTTGAGATAGGCCGTGAGGAAGGCTTCCTGCACGGCGTCCTGCGCCAGGGCCTCGTCGCCCAGGCGGGGCGCGGCGATGGAATGCGCCATGTCCGAGAACAAGGCGACGAGCCGCGCGTAGGCCTGCTTGTTACCGCCAAGCACGCTCGCGATGTGTTGCGTGTACGTTCCCATCCGCCACGCCCCCGATGCGGTCTTCCCTTTTCCAATTCCTAGCCCAGGGCGGGTGTTATGACAAGGGCGGTTCGGGGAAATCGCGGCTTCGCGGCGCGGCGGCTCAGTCCGTCGCGAGGTCCGCGATGGCGGCCGGGGCCAGCTTGACCGGGGTCAGGCCGGACATGTCCAGCTGCATGGCCGGGGTTTCGTAGTAGCCCACGAGGGGCCCCAGGGCGCCGTCGAAGACCGGGGCGCGCAGGGTGATGAAGGTCTGGGCCTCGGGATCCTGTCCGCGCGCGGCGGCCTGGGATTTCAGGTAGGCCACGGAGGCTTCGCGTTCTTCCCGGCTGGCGGCGACGATGGGCAGGCCGTTCTTCTCGCCCACCACCTCGCGGTCGCCGTCGAACAGGGCCCGGCCCTGGGCGTTGATCCAGCGCGAGCCGCCCACGGGCTCCAGTTCCAGGCCGTCGCGTCCGGCCGCAGCCAGCGCCGCGTCGAAGGCGCCTTCGAGCAGCGCGTCGCGCCTGCGCGTATCCTCGGCCTCCCAGGTCCAGACCTGCGTGCCGGAGCCGATCCCTTCAACACCCATGGCGTCCTCCTCGCTGAAAAGGAAAAAACTTCCACCTCCCGACCCTCTCCCACACCTTTTGCAAAAAC